>JAAYFT010000042.1 GCA_012728125.1 Tissierellia bacterium
GAAGCTAATTTTTCTTTTATTATGCCATGGGTCAGCATTGGGTCTAGTACTGGATTGTAGATCTTATCAAAAAATTCATGTTGACAGCAGGGAACTGATAGGATGATTTCTGCATCCCAACTTACAGCCTTAACCAAGGCTGCATCTGTAGCTGTATCACAGGCATGAAGGGTCACTACCATATCAACCTTTTCAACACCCTCAAAGTCCTTAATGTCCCCATGTATGAACTTTAATTTTTCGTAGTTTAAATCCAAAGCTATTTCATTGCAGAAATTGATTACATCCTCTTTTAAGTCTAGGCCTATAATATTTACGTCTAAGTCTAAGATATTTACTAAATAATAATAAAGGGCGAAAGTTAGATAGGATTTTCCACAGCCAAAGTCTATAATATTCAAGGTCCTACTTTTATTTAAATATGGGATGACATCTGCTACCATTTCCAAAAACCTATTAATCTGCTTGAATTTATCGTATTTTTTTGCAAAAACCTTGCCCTTGTCATTCATGATCCCAAGTCTCACAAAAAAATCTATGGGCTTGCCTTCCTCCAAGATATAAACTTTTTTTCTATTGTGGGATAAGTCAATACTTTCTCTTGTAGGTTTCTTTTTTAATATACTTACCCTTCCTTTTTTACTAACTAAAATTTGATAGTCAGCCTCTTTCGTAAATACCATCCCCTGTTTAAAGGTTTCTGATAATAGCTTTTCTACCTCATCTATGGATTCTAATGGCCCTAAATTCTTATGTAATACCTTAGTTGGATACTCATAGGTAAACTGGTACTTAATTTCATTCTTTATCAATACTGGTTTCATATTTACCTTTTTAAAATCAAGATTCTTATTTCTTAAATTGCTGAATACACCATATATGAATGTTTCGTTTTCTAATACTTCTGAAAATAACTTTAGAACTTCTTCCATTGCAAATCTCCTTACTATATAATCATATAATCAATACTCTTTAATACATTAATTTATTAATTCCCTAAGGATATTTTTACCCTCTACAGATTCCATTAATCTACATATTTCGAGAATCTTTTTGCTTTCTAAACAACTTTTCTTAATACTTCTCCTATACTATCATTAAAAGTTAATAAGGCCCTGTGATCATAAGGGGTTTCTGATTTGTTTATTAATATTAGCTTATTTCCCCTATAATATCCTATAAGTCCTGCAGCTGGATATACAGTTAAAGATGTACCACCTACAATTAGTACATCTGCATTTATAATATATTCTACTGATTTATTTAATATATTCATATCTAAGCCTTCCTCATAAAGGACTACGTCTGGCTTTACAATTCCACCACAATTATCACATTTAGGAATAGATGGAGAACTTATTATATAATCCAACGGGAAGAATTTATTGCATTTCATACAATAATTTCTATGGACTGACCCATGTAGCTCTAATACGTTTTTTGAACCTGCCATTTGGTGTAGCCCATCTATATTCTGAGTAATGACTGCCTTTAGTTTCCCTTTTTTCTCCAAGTCTGCTAAGGCTATATGGGCTGCATTTGGCTTGGCATCAGTATATATCATCTTAGACTTGTAAAAGTCAAAAAAGTCCTCTGTATCTCTTATAAAACAAGTATGGCTCAGCATGTATTCAGGTGGATATTTATTATTCTTTGACGTAGTATATAGACCAGTGCTAGACCTGAAATCTGGAATATTGCTTTCAGTTGAGACTCCTGCGCCTCCAAAGAATACAATATTATCACTATTGTCGACTATTGATTTTAACCTTTCTATAGTCACATTATCCCTCCTTAAATCTTTAGAACCCTAACTATTTTAAAATTCTCATTCTATATGAGTTCATAGCAGTTTCTCCAAGCTTATGGATTAATTTTCCATTGGTAAAAAAACCCACTACCGCACCAACACCTGGCAACATTTGGGCTAGTTTAGCCAAATCTATATAGTCCCTATATTCCTGCTGGAAGGTTCTCCAATCGAATTGGTTCATATATTGAGAGCCTGCCAATACAAGTTTAACCATGTTTTTTATGGCAAAGGTAAGGGCTTCATGGTATTTTTCTGGTAACATACTATTTAACTTGTCCTGTACTCCCTTTGAAGCCTTGTTTATTAAAGAAGGCCTTCTTCTCATTCTTCTCTTCCAATTATTTAATTCTTTTCTTGCATATACTTCATATCGATCTATGTTAATCACCAAACCTTGCATTGAATTATAACTTATACTATTTTTTCACTTATTAATATTTATATCCAAAGTTTCCTTATATTTATCAACACAAGATTTACATATGCAGGCCTTACCTTTTTTATCTTCAGGTAATAGGTCAAAAATCCCCTTTGGTATAGTAGTAGAAAAACACCAACAGTCCTTGTTATGTGTACAGCCATTATCCTTACCACAAAGTGGACATGTTCTAATTTCTAAATACTTACCAATGACTTCATCATATATTTCATCAATTGGCTTATTTTTCTTTGCTGCCTGTGGAAAATATCCCAGATTACATAATTCTTTTCCACAATCTATGGCTATATTGTTAACACTTCTCCATGCCTCCAACAATTCTTCCAGTCTATAGGGTTGTCGTTCATATTCATAGGCTGTTTGTAATATGAGTTGAAAGGCTTCAATCTCTCCACTTTCATATTTAATATTAATGTTTTTCCTTTTTATGTAATCAAGCTTATCATTTATACCAGTAGCTCCTGCATAACTATCCCTGGCACCATAGGATATATTCCTTATATTCATCATTACAGCAGCTCCAAAGCACATAGGGCATGGTTCCATGGTGGTATAAAGGATATAAGTCCTAACATCAGGATGGTCTTTTCCCTTCAAGCCAAATAATGCATCCATTTCAGCATGGGCCATATTTGTCCTAGCCATTGGATGGTTACTTGATGTATCAAATATTTGATTTCTTCCCTTAGCTACTATATTTCCATTTTTATCTACTATTACTGCCCCAATTGGTATGGTTCCATTTTTATAGGCCTCCCA
>JAAYFT010000043.1 GCA_012728125.1 Tissierellia bacterium
ACCTTAAACTTGTTAGACATATGCCATCCTCCCTGTGAATTCTTCTTAACTCAAGTTTCAAGGAAAACACCTCCATTTATTAAAATTACATTGACAACCTTTTGTGTTCCTCCAGTGCGGACTTTAGGAGTTCGCTATCTATTAAAGCGTAATCCTTGCTATTTGCCTCATCGGGTTTCCTATGCTCCATTTGTTTTTTATAGCTAACTATGCTATTTTCAATTATTTCTACGTGATTAATGTCGAGTTTATCAGCTTTGTCCGTTACTAGAATTGAACGGTATGGGGAGAAAAACATTCTAATACTTGCTCCTAAGGGGTGATTAATAAGCCTATGGCCTGAATGAACTAAATCCCTTGTCTTCAATAAGACGTCTTGGAAGCTACCTTCTACGAATATTACTTTATCGTAGCTTTCTTTTACTACTGGATTATTAGTTACTATTTGATAATTTTTTCTGTTCATAGAAACCTCCCCTAAATATCAAGTTAAATCTATTTAAGTACTTCTAATATTTTGTATGTTCATCCCTCATAGCTTTAACTTCTTCGATTATTGAATCTACATCTAAAACCATTTCCATCATACCTATTTGCTCATCATAAACATCTGGGTCTACTGATTCTTTGAATTCTGGTTCTACTGGATGATAAACTTTAAGTCCCAACGGAACTCCTGCCAATGGACCTGCAAAAGTTGGGTCTCCAGCTGTAACTGTTTCAGCAGCTAATCCTGCAGATTCAGCCTCTGCTCCACCGATTAATACGACAATGTTTTCTGCACCGTATTTCTCAGTTAATTCTTTTACCCTTCTTTGGTTTTCTAGGTCCATGGCTCCTGCAGCAGTTCAGACAAAACACTCAGTTGCTGAAAAAACTATTTCTGCAGGAGTGGTCTTTACACATCCTTCCATGGCTGGACCTGGTATGCCATCTCTGTCACCAATGATAATCACTTTTGAATTCTCATTGAAAATTGACATTTGATCACTCCCTCTCCTTTTATGATGATTGATCATTGCTACAATATCGATTGTTTGTTGATAATTTTATTATCGGTATTATAGTTGTTCTTAGTTATTGTCTTAACAGTTTTTTCTATGTATTTCAAGTGTATTTTAGAAATAGTAATAAAAAAACCTAGGTAATTTTTACCTAGGTTTCGTTAATTCCTCACATATGCCTATTTATAGCATTTCTTTTTTAATTTTTAGTACAAATTCATCAATATGTTCTCTTGCGTATTTTTCTGCTTTTTCTACGTCTTTTTCTTTTATTGCTTCTACAACCTTTTCTAAAGTACGGGTAAACAATTCCATATCGTCAAAAAATTGTTCACAATAATGCCATAGTCTCTCTGTATGATAATGAAGTGAAGTCAATATGTCCTGCAACCAAGGATTTCCACAACTCATAAGTATTGTTGTATGGAATCGCTCATCCTCAATAATGGCATTTTGGTAATCTTTGCTAAGCTCATATTCACTTAGTCTTTCTATTATCTCCTCTAATTTTTTGATATTTTCTTCGCTTATTCTCTCAACTGCAAGCCTAGTAGCAAATGGATCTAGCTCCCTAGTCAATTCAAATACGTGTTTCATCTGCTTAAAATCAATGGCTGGCACTTGAGCACCAAACCTTGGGATAATGTTTAACAGTTTATCATTATGTAATTGGTGAAAAATTTTTCTTACGGGAGTCCTACTAATATTGAACTCATCTGCTATATCTACTTCATTCAAAACAAGACCTGGTTCATATTCCAAGTTAATAATTCTTTTTTTTAACAATTCATATATTTCATCTGTATCTAATTTTGTATCCGACATATGCACGCTCCTAACTTAATGTATTTATATAATATATTATATTAAATAAATATAATAATCAAGTAAATAATTCTTTAAGTATACAGATGCAATACAATAAGTATACTATCCCAAGGTTGCTACTACTCTTTTCAACATCTTTCTAATGGGTAGATTATAAGGACATTTACTTTCACATTTTCCGCATTCTATGCAATGGACTGCCCTTTTTTCCATGGCATCATATCTTGTTTTTGCCCATTCTTGTAGGTTGTACCTTGTGAAATATCCTTCCATCAAAAACTGAGTTGGTATGTCTATACCTTGAGGGCATGGTAAACAATAGCCACATCTTCTACAAAATTCAGAGCCCAATGAATTAGCCTCTTCAAATAAAATGTTTTTCTCTTCTTCCGTTAATTCTCTCCTATTGATGCCTACGGATGCATTTGTATTTACTTGTTCTAAACTATCCATGCCAGGTATTACTACAGTGATATTGGGGTTATTGATAATAAACCTTAGAGCCAATTCACCGTTTCTGATAGCTCCCCCAGCCAAAGGCTTCATAACTATTACTCCTATGTTCATCTTCTTTGCCTTTTCAAATAGTTCTTCTGCCTGTAGTTCCACTGGGTTATAAGGACATTGAATAGTTGAAAACTCTCCTGTACCTATGGCCTTAGATAATATTTCTGGGCTGTGGGATGTAATTCCTATTTCTTTTACAATTCCTCTCTCCCTTGCCTCCTTAATTGCCTTAAGTGCTCCATTGTCACTTAAGATAAAGTCTAATTCTTCAAAGGTCCTAACATTATGGAATTGGAATAAATCTATATAGCTAGTCTTTAACTCACTTAAAGATATGTCCAACTCTTCTAAAACACCATTATAGTCCCGCTTCATTGACTTAGTAGCCAAGTAAAATTTCTCTCTCCCAATTAATTCTAAGGCCTGTCCTATTAATCTTTCAGATTGATTATATCCCCTTGCAGTATCGATAAAATTAATACCATTTTCATAGGCTCTGCTAATCAATTCCATTGCCATACTTTCGTCTACTCTTTGGATTGGTATGCCACCAAACCCGATTACTGAAATTTCGAAATTAGTTCTTCCTAAAATTCTCTTTTCCAATTTAATCCTCCTTAACCTATAAAACTCTCGCTTCGCCTTTATATACAAGCCCTGTTGCACAGTCTACTGTAACCAATTCTCCATCTTCTAATATATTTGTTGCATCATCAGCACCTACTATAGTAGGTTTATTTAGATTTAATCCTACTATGGCTGCATGGGAGGTTAAGCCACCTTGTTCTGTTATAATTGCAGAGGCCCTTTCCATAAAACTTACCATATCCTTATCTGTAAACTTGCAAACTATAATATCGCCATCAGTAAATTTCTTCTCTAAGTCATCTAGGCTATTTATTATACATACCTTACCTAAAGTTGTTTCAGTTCCAATTCCCATACCCTTTACCAGTACTTTTCCAATGGTATGGACTTTAATAAGGTTAGTAGTGCCTGAAGTTCCTACAGGAATTCCTGCAGTAATCACGACTAAATCACCCTCCTTTACATAGTTATTCTCCATTGCCGCTTGAATAGACAGTTCAATTACATCATCTGTAGAATTGCTATGTGGAGACAAGACTGGATAAACTCCCCAAACTAATGATAGCCTTCTCATTACTACCTCTGTAGTCGTTGCTGCGATTATTGGAGCCTTTGGCCTAAACTTAGATATTGCCTTTGAAGTATAACCTGAAGATGTAGCAGTGATTATGGCAGAAGCTCCTAAATCCATAGCTGTAGTACAAGTTGCCTTGCTAATGGCATTTGTTGTTGATACTTCTGATAAGGTAAATTTAGAACCTAATATTGCACCATAGTCTAAAGAGGCTTCAGTTCTTATGGCTATGTTATACATGGTCTTCACTGACTCTACAGGATACTTGCCTGCTGCAGTTTCTCCTGATAACATTATGGCGCTGCTTCCATCTAAGATAGCATTAGCAACATCTGTAACTTCAGCCCTAGTTGGCCTTGGATTTCTTATCATAGAATCAAGCATTTGGGTTGCTGTAATAACTGGTTTTCCAACTAAGTTGGCTTTTCTGATTAACTCTTTTTGAACTAGGGGTATTTCTTCAGTCTGGATTTCTACACCTAAATCTCCCCTTGCTACCATAATTCCATCGGCTGTAGCTAAGATCTCATCTATATTGTCTACGCCTTCTTGATTCTCTATTTTGGCTATTATTTCGATAAAATCTCCATTGTTCTCTTCTAAAATCTTTCTAATTTCCAAAACATCTGCAGCCTTTCTAACAAAGGATGCAGCTATGAAGTCTACTTCATTTTCTATGCCGAATAATATATCTTCAATATCCTTTTTAGTTACAGCAGGTAAATTGATTCTTACATTGGGAACATTGACTCCCTTATGGTTTTTAAGTACTCCACTGTTTAAGGCCACACATTTAATATCTGTACCATCTATTATTTCTAAAACTTCCAGCTCAACTAGTCCATCATCTATTAAGATCTTACACCCTTTTTCAACATCTTGAGCTAATCCTTTGTAGGAGATACTTACTATATCCTTGTCGCCTAGTATTTCCCTAGTAGTCAAGGTGAAGATATCTCCCTCTTGGATTTCTATAGTCCCTTCTTTAAAATCTCCTAGCCTGATTTCTGGTCCCTTTGTATCTAACATAATGCCTATAGGCATATTCAATTCTTTTCTAACCTTCTTAATATTATGGATTCTCTTTTTGTGTTCCTCATGGCTACCATGGGAAAAATTCAATCTACAAACATCTAAACCACTCTTAAAAAGTTCCCTTAAAATATGTTCAGCTTCTGAAGCTGGTCCTATGGTACCTACTATTTTAGTCTTTTTCATAAGTATTCCACCACCCTTATATTGATAGTATTTTTGAAGTGTTGTACATTTCTATATCAAATTCTTTTTTTATCTCTAAGGCTTCATTTATATCCAGATCAATAATTTTATTGGATTTTATACCTACAGTCCTACCTGCCTTCCCTTCTTTTAACAATTCTACGGCCCTATTGCCCATTTTACTGGCTATTATCCTGTCATAGGACGTTGGGTTTCCACCTCTTTGAATATAGCCTAAAACGGTGACCCTAGTGTCTATACCTGTTTTATCCTGAATAGTCTGAGCTACATCATAGGCATTTCCTACTCCTTCAGCCAAGACTATAATATGGTGGAGTTTACCCCTGTTTTTACCTTGGAGTGCCCTTTTACATACTTCATCTATATTAAACTCTACTTCTGGAATAATTATGCTTTCTGCACCACCAGCAAGTCCTGCATAAAGAGCAATGTCTCCGCAGTCCCTACCCATTACTTCAATTACATTGGCTCTGCCATGGGAAGTAGATGTATCTCTAATCTTAGATATGGCATCTACTACTGTTTCTACTGCAGTAAAAAAGCCTATGGTAAAATCCGTATAGCCACAGTCATTATCTATGGTACAGGGTATACCAATAGTTGGTACTCCTGCATTGGAAAGCTCCCTGGCACCTTTTAATGTTCCATCTCCTCCTAAGACTATTAAGCCATCTATGGAAAAAACATCTAGGACATTTAAGGCTTTTTTAAAGCCCTTTTCAGTTTTAAACTCATCAGATCTGGCAGAACGAAGCATGGTCCCTCCCCTATGTATTATATCAGCAACAGAGGAGAGATTCATTTCAAATATATCCCCATTAATTAAACCACTATATCCTTGCCTAATCCCCATAACCCTAAAATTATTATATATACCGGTTCTAACTACTGCCCTAATGGCTGCATTCATACCTGGGGCATCTCCCCCACTTGTTAATACACCAATGGTTTTCATATTATTCCCCCTATATTTATTCTAAATAATTCCTAATTCTATCATAGCCTCTTGGATATCCTCTGCTTCAAATGCCGTTGATAGGATTTCATATAGTTCTTCTCCTCCTTCTTTGGAGAAAAATTTTATTTTAACAATGAAGCCTTCTTTTTTCAATAGTCTTTGAATTTCTAAGGCTTTATCATGGCCTATAGCCATATGAACTGTTGTCCACATACTAGCACCCCTCTTATGCTCACTATTATGATACTACTACAGAGTCTTCCCCTAGTAGGTCCTTTAATTCATTTAAACAAGTTTGGTTATTTATGTCAATCCACAATTTCCTGTCTGCCATTACTGTTTTTCTATTCTTTTCAAAATATACGTACACAGGCGTATTACCGTTGTATCTCCTTAATATGCGAACAATCCTATCCATTGTATTAGGTTGACTATTCTTAGATACTTTTAAATATAGTTTACTTGAATTGAAGGAATGAAGCTCGGATATTTTCTCTACTATGATCTTTGGTTCCTCTTCTTCTGAAAGGCTAAGTTTTCCTTGTATTACTACTATTTTATCTTCAACTAAATACTTACTATATCTTTCAAAGGTAGCAGGAAATATTATACATTCAATGGAACCATATAGGTCTTCAATAGTTGCAAAGGCCATCATATTGTTGTTTTTCGTTACCTTATTTTTCTTCTCAACTATTATGCCACCCATTACTACCATGCTGCCATCCTTTAGTCCATGGGGATTTTCTCTTATATCTTCATTTATATTATATATGTCAATTGTTGTAGCAGTAGCTATCTTATCTAATTGACTTTTATATGGTTCCAAAGGATGACCTGATATATATATGCCTACTGTTTCCTTTTCCATGGAAAGCAATAGGTTCTTTGGAAACTCTGCAACATCTGGTAAATCATCCCTATATTCCTCAGTTACTAGCCTATCAAAAATGGAAAACTGTCCTTCTAGATTTCTCTTCCTGTTGGAGTGAATCCTATCTATGGTTTTCTCAAATATGGCCAATAGCTGAGCCCTTCTGGCACCTAGACTATCCATTGCCCCACATTTAATCAAGGATTCTACAGCCCTTTTATTCATTACTGTAGGGTCTACCTTCTCTATTCTTTCTATAAAATCTGTAAATCCTTTAAATTTCCCAGCTTCTCTGGCTTTAATTATGGCATTTATAAAGTTGTCTCCTACATTTTTAACAGCTGAAAGGCCAAATCTAATTTTGCCTTCTGAAACTGTAAATTTAGCATAGGACTCATTTATATCTGGAGCCAGAACTTCTATTCCTAATCTTTTGCATTCTTGTATATATAAAGATACCTGGTTTGTATTTCCCATAACGGAAGAAATAAGGGCAGCCATAAATTCTACAGGATAGTAGTGCTTCAACCAAGCTGTTCTGTAGGCCACAACTGCATAGGCAACTGAATGGCTTTTGTTGAAGGCATAATTGGCAAAATCTATCATCAAATCATAGATCTTTGAGGCTGTTTTTTCATCTACTCCATTCCTAATGGCACCAGGTATAATAACTTGACCATTTTCATCTACTTGGCCATAGATGAAATTCCTTCTTTCTTCCTCCATAATGTCCATTTTCTTTTTCCCCATGGCTCGCCTTACTAGGTCTGCCCTGCCCATGGAATAGCCTCCTATATCCTGGACGATTTGCATTACCTGTTCTTGGTATACTATACAGCCATAGGTTACATCTAATATGTGTTCTAATTTAGGGTGAATATATTTTATTTTGCTAGGGTCATGCTTACACTCTACAAAGGTCGGTATCTGGTTCATAGGGCCAGGCCTAAACAGGGAGTTGGCTGCCACTAGGTTTTCAAATACATTTGGCTTTAATTCCTTTAAAAAGGCCCTCATACCAGACGACTCAAACTGGAATATACCTAGGGTCTCTGCCTTGGCAAACATTTCAAATATGGCTGGATCATTATAGTCCATATTAGAGAAATCTACTTTAACACCATGGTTTTCTTCTATGAGATTTACTGCATCCCTGATAACTGTTAAGGTCCTTAAGCCTAAAAAGTCCATTTTAAGTAGGCCTAGTTCTTCCAATTCAATCATATTAAACTGGGTAGTTATAGCTTCTCCATTTCTAAGTAGTGGTACATAGTTTGTAATAGGCTCCTTAGAAATGACCACTCCTGCTGCATGGGTAGATGTATGCCTTGGCAAGCCTTCTACTGCCATGGCTATATCTATTAGTCTTTTTACTTCTTCATCCTCTTCATACATATTTTTTAGGGTCCTATTTACCTCTAAGGCCTTTGAAATGGTCATGCCTAGTTCCATGGGGATCTGTTTTGCTATATAATCCACCTGTCCATAGGGCATATTTATGGCCCTACCTACATCTCTAATAGACCCCCTAGCTGCCATGGTACCAAAGGTGGCTATTTGAGCCACATGGTTCTCCCCATATTTGTTGACTACATATTGTATGACTTCCTCTCTTCTCTCATAACAAAAGTCAATGTCTATGTCAGGCATGGACACCCTTTCAGGGTTTAAGAATCTTTCAAATAAAAGTCCATATTCTAAGGGATCTACGTCAATGATGTCCAGGGCATAGGATACAATACTACCTGCAGCTGAACCCCTTCCTGGTCCTACCATAACTCCATTGTCCTTAGCAAACTTAATAAAGTCCCATACAATAAGGAAATAATCTACATATCCCATTTCCACAATTGTATTAAATTCATATTCAAACCTATCTTTAATTTCCTGGGTAATATTATCATATCTCTTCTTTAATCCTTCTTCACAAAGGTATCTCAGGTATTCCTCATTTGTATAGCCCTGGGGCACCTTGTACTCTGGCAAATGTAGGCTATCAAAGTCTAATTCCACATTACACCTATCTGCAATCCAAGCGGTATTTTCCAATGCATCTAAGTTTTCATAAAAAATACTCTTCATCTCTTCTGGAGATTTTAAGTAAAATTCATTAGTTGGAAATTTCATCCTATCTTCTTCATCTATTGTCTTTCCTGTCTGTATACATAATAGGATATCATGGACTAAGGCATCCTCTTTCTTTAAGTAGTGTACGTCATTTGTAGCTACTAAGGGTATGCCTGTCTCCTTAGAGATCCTTATTAGTTCTCTATTGACCCTTCTTTGTTCTTCTACACCATAATCCTGTATTTCTAAAAAGAAGTTATTCTCTCCAAAAATATCTCTATATTTTAAGGCAATTTCCTTTGCCTTTGCATAGTTGTTGTTTAATATATGGTGGGGTATTTCTCCACCTAGACAGGCTGATAGGGCTATTATTCCCTTACTATATTTTCTCAAGATATCATGGTCTACCCTAGGTTTATAATAAAAGCCATTTACATATCCTTCTGACACAATCTTCATTAAGTTTTGGTAGCCTTTATTGGTCTCGGCTAAAAGAACTAAATGGTATTGGTTCTTATCCTTAGGCTCCCTATCAGTATATTTATCTACTGCAACATATATTTCTGACCCTAGTATTGGTTTAATACCTTGTCTTTTAGCTTCTTTATAAAATTGAACAACGCCAAACATGGCACCATGATCTGTTATGGCAACAGAATCCATGCCAAGTTCCTTTACCCTACTGATTAAATCTTTTATTCTAATAGACCCATCTAACAAGCTATATTCTGTATGCACATGTAAGTGAGTGAATCTATCTTTATAATCCATAAGTATCCCTCTCTAACTGATATAATTATATTCTATCATAAAAAGAAAAAAATTCCCTATGGATAGGAAATTTTTTTTCAATACATATAACTATTCACTATTAGTTATTCACTAATATAAAACTGTGAGTTGTAAACTACAAATTGGATTACCTGTGTCCCAGCTTATCTATTACATTTTCTATTAAAGATAGGTCTATGACCCTGAAGTCATCTAACACACTTTCTGTCCAATTAGGTGTAGGTTTGTTAGAGAAAAACTTCTTTACAGTGGCTATGGCCTCTTCGATAATGATTAAACCATTATTATCTAGATTCCCCTTATTCTTGGAAATCATCACAGTCTTATATGGTGTTTCATTGGGTTTTACACTGCCTGATAATGGATGGGTAAGTAATTCATGACCTTGGTGAATCTTATCCCTAACAAACTCCAATACTTGAAGATAAGTATAGTCTTCTTTATAATCGACATCCATTGTATCCTTATACTTTTCATATACATACTTGTTATTTGTAATAATTATACTAGACATTTTTTCCATCTCCTCTCAAATCTTCTGCTATTTTTTCTATTTTTCTAAATCTATGATTTACTCCTGATTTACTAACAGGTGGATTTAGCATTGAACCTAATTCTTTTAGGCTTGCTTCCCTATATTGTAACCTAAGCTCAGCAATTTCTCTTAGGCTATGTGGTAGTTTATTTAAACCAATGGTATCTTCTATGAGTTTAATGTTTTCTATTTGCCTCATGGAAGCATCTATGGTTTTACTCAAGTTTGCTGTTTCACAGTTTACCAGCCTATTAATATTATTCCTTACATTTTTTAGAACTCGAATGTCTTCAAGCTTTAATAAGGCTTGATGAGCTCCTATAATATTTAATATATCTACTATTTGTTCTCCCTCTTTAATATAGACAACGTAGTTGTCCTTTCGAAGTACAATCTTTGAATTCAAGCCAAAGGAATTAATTAATTCTGAAAGATCCTTAGCGTGTTCTTCGCTGCTGGTAACAAATTCTAAGTGGTAAGTCTTTTCTGGATTGGTTATGGACCCACCGCCTAAAAATGCCCCCCTAATATAAGCTCGTTTACAACACCTATTAGCAACTATATCTTCTGGAATTGCATAGTTTGGATTAAAATAACTTGTAGTCTCAGTAACAAACCTTACATCTTCTAGGATTTTCTCTGGAATACCATCTTCATTGACAACTACCAGATAGTTATTATTCTTTTTAAGCTGTTTATTTCTCCTTACTAAAACTTCAATAGATGTATCGTAAATATGCTTAATTAAAGAAAATATCCTCCTAGCTATTGCTGCATTTTCTGTAGTAAACTTTAAAACTATTTTATTATTCATAGATATTTTAATAGTTACATTCATTCGAGCTAATGCTGCTAATTCTGCTAAAGCACAACAATTATCTTCTATAGGAATTCTAGACAGCTCGTTTTTTGTTGATGAGGAAAACGACATATTAACCCCCCATTTCCTAAGGTTTAATCATCCTTAACCCCTTAGCTATAATATTTTTTTCATCCTCATATCTAACCAAGTCCTCAGCCTTATCTATATGGACAAATAAAGCATCTACAAAACCTTCTTTCTTTTGTGGTACACAATCCATACTGTTGGCCTTCATCAAAAACCAGTGGACTGTTTTATAAACCATCTTATTATCCTTTAAGTTTTTAAACTTATAGTTAACCATACCTATATAATTAAGTATTTCAGCCCTTACTCCAGATTCCTCTAAAACCTCTCTAAGGGCTGCTTCTTTTATACTCTCATTTTTTTCTACTCTTCCCTTGGGTAATACCCAATCCCCATTAAATTTCTTTAGAAGCAAAATGGTATTGCTAAAGATTACAACACCCCCTGCACTAACTTCTTCAATCATAAAACCAACTCCTAATCAAATTACAAAAATATATTAATCTAATTATACTATATTATATGTATATTTGCTAAAAGATTTTGACTTATTAACCTGATGGAAATATAATTATAGTAAATATGTAAAGGAGGTATACTTTTGGATTACATAATAAAAAATCTTGAAGAACTTTTAAAAATCCCTAGCCCTACTGGCAATACTAAAAAGGCAGTAGATTTTGTAGAAGAGAGATTTAAAGAGTTAGGAATAGAAACTAGAAGAACTAATAAGGGTGCTTTAATAGCTACCATTGTAGGTAAAAACATGGAAAAAGAAGTAACCCTATCTGCCCATGTTGATACCCTAGGAGGAATGGTAAAGGAAATTAAAGGAAATGGTAGGCTTAAAATCACCCAGTTAGGTGGCTATGTATGGAATACTGTAGAAGGAGAACATGTAGTTATTGAAACCTTAACTGGTAAAACCTATACTGGTACTTTGATGACTACTAAAGCCTCCTCCCATGTCCATGGAGAAGGTACTAAGACCATAGAGAGAAATGCAGATAATATGGAAATAAGAATAGATGAAAAGGTTTCTTCTAAGGAAGATGTTGAGAAATTAGGCATCAATGTAGGGGATTTTGTTTACTTTGACCCAAGGGTTGTAGTGACCGAATCTGGCTTTATTAAATCTAGACATTTAGACGATAAGGCAGGAGTTATATCCTTGTTGGGAATTGCAAAACATTTAGTAGAAAACAAAATCATCCCTAATTATACTACAAACTTCTTCATATCTACTTATGAGGAAGTTGGCCATGGTGCAGCTACTTCAATACCAGAAAAGACCTTTGAATTTATAGCTGTAGATATGGCAGCACCTGGTGAAGGACAGACTTCTGATGAATTTTCTGTAACTATTTGTGCCAAGGATAGTTCAGGCCCCTATGATTATGAATTGAGAAAAAGGCTTATAAACTTAGCCAAGGAAAACAATATAGATTATAAGGTCGATATCTACCCATATTACGGGTCTGATGGTTCAGCAGCCCTCAGGGCAGGATATGATTTTAAGGTAGGCCTAATTGGTCCTGGTGTAGACGCCTCCCATAGTTTTGAAAGGACCCATATTGAAGCCATAGAAAATACTATAAAACTAGGAATAGCTTACTTAACTAAGTAGTATTTGGTTTATAATTAAAACCAAAATAATTTAAACACTGGACTCAAGTTTGTTCAGTGTTTTTTTATTCCACTATTATCCAATGGTATTTAATAATAACTTGGGAAATATATAATGTAGAGGTGATACTATGAGTATTAATGAAAAGTTTATTATAAATTTACAAGGCAGGTCCTATGTTACCTATGAAGGGCTACTTGATCTGGCCCATCAAAAAAACTTAAAATCCCTAGAAGTTGAAATAATACAAATACCTACTGAAGAAAATAATATGACTGCCATATGCAAGGCCATAGCCACAACAGATGAGGAAAGATTTCAAGATATTGGAGATGCTTCTCCTAAGTCAGTAAATAATGCCTTAGTACCCCATCTAATTAGGATGGCATCAACAAGGGCAAAGGCACGTGTTCTTAGGGATCTAACAAATGTAGGTATGACTGCTATAGAAGAACTGACCATTGAAGATTCTAATATTGGAGAGGAAGAAAGTTTTCCAACTTATCAGGATGAACCTCCTACAACTAGGCAAATTGAAACTATAAAGAAATTGGCAGGAGAATTAAATTATCAAATAAACTATGATAATTTAACTAAAAAGACTGCAGGTACAATCATATCAAGACTAATAGAGGAAAAGAAAAAATAAGCCCATGCTTATTTTTCTTTTTTAGCTATTTCCATCAATAATTTACTTAACTTAATATTGTCATGCCTTATATAATCTTTTCTAATATCTATTAGTTTTTCACCGATTAACTTAATATTCTTTGATTTTAGTATTTTTTCATCATCCCTGCCTAACAATACAGGTTTAGAGCCATCCAAAATGTATTTTTCCAGAATACTTAATGGAATTTCTTCTGTATTAGCAATTACATAGTCAAGAAAGTCTGAGTTGCTATGCTTTAATATTGCATTTACATGGTCTAATACATCGTACTCATCTGTTTCACCTGGCTGAGTCATTACATTTGTTATATAGACCTTTGGCGCCTTAGCCTTATATATAGTATCTACAATATTGTTTACCAATAGGTTTGGTATGACTGAAGTATACAAGCTACCTGGTCCTAAAACTATTATGTCAGCCTCATTAATAGCTTCCACTGATTCCTCTAATGGATAAGATATTTTAGGTTCCATATAAATATAATCTATCCTACTTCCCTTCTTAATTACATTTATAGGAATACAGGACTCTCCCTTTAATACCTCTCCATTTTCTAAAACAGCACATAAGGTAACATCTTCTAAGGTCATGGGCAGAACTTTCCCAGTAACCGCCAAAACATTACAGGTTTCCTTTATTGCCCTTTCAAAGCTGCCATAGATTTCATTCATAGCAGCTATAAACAAATTCCCAAAATTTTGCCCCTTTAATGTCCCTTCAGTAAACCTATATTGGAGTAATTTTTCCATTGTAGGCTCAGTATTAGCTAAAGCAAGTATACAGGACCTTATATCTCCAGGTGGCAGCATGCCAAGGTCTTCTCTTAGTTTGCCTGAGCCACCACCATCATCTGCCACTGTAACAATTGCAGTTATATTAGAAGTGAATTTTTTTAAACCTCTAAGCAGTATTGATAAGCCAGTACCGCCACCAATAACTACAAACTTTGGTTCCTTACTTAAGCTACTATATCTACTTGTGTCTTTCATCCTAATTCCCCTTTACCTTAAATTTAGATCTCTATGACTTATGGTTACCCTATGTCCATGGGATTCTAGAATTTCTCCAATTTTATTGGCAATGGCCACAGATCTGTGAACTCCGCCGGTACAACCTATCCCCAATATTAGTTGAGTCTTACCTTCTCGAATATAATAGGGTATTAAAAACTCTAACATATCTATTATTTTTGATATAAAAATATTTGTTTCAGGCCATTCAAATACATAGTCCTTAACATTTTCATCTTCCCCTGTAAATTCCCTTAATTCTGATATATAAAAGGGATTGGGAATAAATCTTACATCAAATATTAGGTCTCCATCTAGCAAAGTACCATGTTTAAATCCAAAGGAACTAACGGAAATAGACAAGTTTCTGTTTTTCTGTCCTTCCATGAAGATCTTTCTCATCTCTTCCTTTAACTTTCCTAAGGTTAGTTTTGATGTATCTATTTTATAATCTGCCCTCTTTTTTACTTCATGTAATAAGTTTCTTTCTTCTCTAATGCCTTCTATAATACTACCATCTGGATTTAATGGGTGGGGCCTCCTTAATTCCTTATATCTCTTAATCAAGGTATTATCAGAAGCATCGAGGAATAATATTTTATAGGATATCCCCATCTTCTCTAGTTCTTCTAACCCATTAAACAGGTTATCGAAGAATTCACCGGATCTTATGTCTACAACTACGGCTACTTTTTCAATATCCCTTTTAGATTCGATACATAGCTCTGCAAACTTGGTTAAGAGAGCTGGAGGAAGGTTGTCCATACAATAATAATTCATATCCTCCATTACTTTCATGGCTTGAGACTTTCCAGCCCCAGACATGCCTGTAATCACTAAAAACTCCATATATTCACCTCAGTCTATCTCAATATTTACAATCCTATTAAGAGGTAAGTTAGCAGCTATTACCCTTTTAATGCCTTCATCTACATTACCTATATCTTCCGGTTTATGGGCATCACTATTTACCATAAACTTTACGTCTATATCCAGCAATAGTTTTATACTTTCTACTGACAATTGACTATGCTTGGCACTTATCTCCAAATAAGTATTATGTTTCCTTGCTTCCTTTGCCACTTCAACAATATCCACTTTAGCTTTGGAACCTGGATGGGATATTAGGTTTATGGGATATTTGTTTAATGCCTTTATATAGGCGCGGGTATTTAATTCCTTTGCCTTTTCCCTACCTAAATATAGGAACTTTGATATAGGATTTAATACATAAAGACCAACACCATCCCATAAGGATTGGGGGGTTGCACCATAATGATAGCCCATTAAAAGTATATCTATATATTTTAACAACTTCTCATCTACGTCTATACTTCCATCTAAACCTACAAGGTTTGCCTCTACCCCTAATAGGATTTTTAGGCCCTTGGGCACAAACTCTTCATTTAGCCTATCTATTTCCTCTCTCATCTTGGGTAGGTTTTCTTTTCTCACGCCATATAGGTAATGTCCTGGTCCATGATCACAAATGGCAACTTCTTTAAGACCTTTTTTTAAAGCTGCTTCAGCGTTTTCTCTGATGGTTCCCTTTGCATGTTTCCCCTTCTTTCTAAATCCACTACTATATATAGTATGGGTATGATAGTCTCCAGTGACTTTTATCATCTAATCCTCCCCTATAAGCTTTATCTCCGTTTCTAGTTTAACCCCAAATTTATCTTTCACTACTTTTTGTATTACTGATATTAAATGGGTTACATCCTTGCAAGTAGCATTATCTAAATTTACTACAAAACCACAATGTTTTTCAGAAACTCCTGCTCCACCATATCTTAGTCCACGAAGGCCTGCATCATCTATTAATTTTCCAGCAAAATAGCCTTCAGGCCTTTTAAAAGTACTACCTCCACTAGGTAATTCTAATGGTTGTTTAGATGTTCTTTTGAAAGTTAACTCTTTTATGGTTTCATCTATAACAGAGTATTCCCCAGGCTCTAACTCTAGTTCTACACTTAGGACGATTAAGCCCTCGTCTCCTACCCTGCTATTTCTATATCTAAAATTCATTTCTTCATTAGAATATTCCTTTATTTCATTATTGCTATCTAAAATCCTAACTTTTTTTACAACATCCTTCATCTCACCGCCATAGGCTCCAGCATTCATAGTTATTGCTCCTCCTATGGTACCAGGTATACCCGATGCAAACTCTAAGTTTTTCAAACTATGCTTTAGAGCAACTTTGCTAACGGTAGAAAGCAAGGCTCCAGCTTCACAATATATTATACTTCCATTTACTTTTATATTATTATATCCCTCATGTACTTTTATTACTACTCCCCTTATGCCACCATCTTTAACAAGTAAATTGCTGCCATTTCCCATAATAAAATAATCTATCTTGTTTTCCCTGCAAAATTTTACTGAATTGATCAATTCTTCCTCACTAGTTGGAATAATCATTACATCAGCAGGGCCGCCTATTTTAAATGTAGTATGGTTTTTCATAGGTTCATCAAACAAGATCTTACCAAAGGATTTATCTTTAAACATATTTTGTAATTCCATCTTATTCAACTAAAACCACTCCCTTTTTATTTACCTTATTATTGTATCAAATTTGACCATTTATTACTAACTAATTTATAATCATATTATTATATTCTAATACTCATATTAATATGAAAAAATAGAGCTTAAGCTCTATTAACCTATCTATTGTAATATTCTAACATAATGTCCATGAAAAAAGAATTACTTATACCATTTTTCTATTTAGATATTCTTACAGCTCATTACTTCCCTATCCTCTTTTTTATCTATTAGCTAATATGGTTTCCTTTGAAGGGGGTTTTTGTTTTGATGGTCTATTGATATTAATTAGTCCTTGATAAAATACTAAAATTTGTCAAAATGTATTTAAAATTAATAAGTAATATTTATCTACGGTAAATAATGGAGGGTTGTGGAACAGGTGATATTGAAATGAAAATGGACCATAGGTTTATCTTCCATAGCATCTGCTTAAGATACAGATGCTATGGAAGTTTTTTTATACTTCTTTTAGACTCTTGCTTATTCAACTAGCAATTTCTGAAGAGTAGCCACACCTTTACCTATGGCATCAGTTTTGCCTAATCTATAAAGGGTTCTCTCTATAGCTGACATAGTAGATACTAAGAAATGATAATCTATGTTACCCATATGTCCTAGTCTGAACATCTTACCTGCATAGGCTCCTAGCCCGCCAGCTACTACTGCTCCTTCTTCTGCTAGTACCTTTCTAAATTCTGCATCATTTATGCCATCCATATAGATGGCGTTTGAAAGTGATACTGCTCTACATTCTTTTTCTGCTAATAATGTAAATCCTAGTTCTTCCAATGCTGCTTGAACTGCTTTTGCAACTTTTCTATGTCTTTCGTATCTGTTTTCTACGCCTTCTTCTTTTATAATCCTTAAGGATTCCTTTAAAGCCCAAATTAAGTTTACAGGTGGTGTTGCAAAGTATTTGCTTGGGTCATTCATTATTGGTATCCATTTTTCAAAGTCTACATAGTAGTCTCTTATTGTACCTAAGGATTTTCTTCTTTCTAATGCTTTTGGTCCAGCTAAAACTATAGCTAGTCCAGGAGCTACTCCAAATGCTTTTTGTGAACCAGTTATAAGCACGTCAATTCCCATTTCATCTAGGTATTCTGGTTCTGCTGCTGTAGCACATACTCCATCAACTATTAATATAGTATCTTCATATTTTTTAACAACTTCACCGATTTCTGCTACAGGTGCACAAACTCCTGTTGATGTGTCAACATGAGTTACTGTAACAGCTTTATAGTCTTTTTCTTTTAATTTATTGTCTATTTCCTCTGGTGTAACTGTTTTACCCCATTCTGCTGATAAAACGTCTACATTTAGGCCTCTTCTTTCGCATAATTCTTTGTATCTGTCACCGAAAAATCCGTTGGATACTACTAATACATTGTCTCCTTCTTTTGTAACGTTAGCTATTCCCATTTCCATAGCTAAAGTTCCAGTTCCTGCTATAACAAAAGCTTCTCCTTCTGTCTTGAATATTGCTTTCAAATCTTGAACTACTTCTTTTAAATCATTTATAAATCCTGGATCTCCAAATGCAACTGTTTCTCTTCCCATTTGGTCCTGTATAGATCTAGTTACAGGTGTTGGCCCTGGTATCATACATAACTTTTTAGCCTTCATTGTGATCCTCCTTTTAATTTTTATTTAAAATTGTTATAACAATTTTAACCCTATATTGTTAAGAAGCTTATAATATGTAAAAAATTTTATTTAACATTAGTAAATTAGTTTTTCTACTGTTAATTATATGTTACCTCTAATTCCATTAGATGTCAATGTTATAAGATTTATAAAACTATTTATAATTCTATATTTTTCGATGTAATTCTGTAATTTTATAGGGCTTCAGCACATATAATATATAAACCTACTTATAAAATATACCTTTTCCATAGATTTTCTTAATAGTAACCAAAATTTTACTATTGTTAATACTATTTTACTGTAAATAGAATTTTTAATCAATTGCTTGTTAATTTTTTTGCACATATAAAATATCCAAAAAATAAAAAAACTTCGCTCCTAGTAACATAAGGCTCGAAGTTTTTATAGTATATATTGACTTGTTTTTTAGCTGATAGTTTTTAATGAATCAGTGGCTTCCTTTGACACCATCAAAATATCCTTTATCCATTTTTCTTTCATTTCTTCTGTAAATCTAGATGTTGGCCCTGATATTGTAATACATGCTATAGGCTCATCGTTTATATCGAAAATAGGTGCTCCTATACAACTAACCCCTATCTCTTTTTCTTCATTATCAAATCCATAACCATTTTTTCTTATTTCTTCTAGTTCTTTAATAAGCTCTTCTCTATCAACTATTGTATTTTCAGTAAACTTGGTTAATTCTAGCTTATCTATAATGGCATCCCTAACCTTTTCATCCTTGTAGGCTAAAAAAATTTTCCCAGCCCCTGTACAATGCAATGGAGCTGTTGCACCGGTTTTAGTAAACATCTTCACTAGTTTATCGCTTTCCTCTTGAGCAATATAAACGATTTGATAATTATCCATAACTGTAAGATTTGCAGTTTCACCAGTTATATCTTTTAATTTCCTCAAATAAGGTCTCAAGGTAACTGATATAGGATTATGTTCATATGCCAACATTCCCAACTGCCATAACTTTAATCCCAGTTTAAATTTTTTTGTCCTTTGATCTTGTTCAATTATATTGCACTCCTTAAGGGTATTTAAAATATGGTATGTAGAGCTTACTCCATAACTCAACCCCCTACTTATTTCAGTAGCACCGGCTCCAGTCTCTGAATTAGCTAAATATTCTATTACCTCTACTGCTTTGACGATTGAGCCTATGATCTTTTTCTCTTTTCTCGTCTCTTGACTCACTTTTGTCCCCCCAAACAACTATGAACTAAGTTACCCATCAATATATATTTAACATTGTTAAATATTTTACACCTTTTATTGATAAAAGTCAACATTAACAAAGTCTAATGCAATCTAGTAGTTATTCTATACCATATTCTATATTAATTTACTCTAGTCAATATCATATTTTAAAGCCATTAAACTTAAAAAAACAAGGTTATGGGTTTCCCCATAACCTTGTTTTTAATATTTATTATTCTTGTTCTGCTAGTCTCTTATATTGTTCGTATCTAGCTTTTGCATCTTCTTCAGCTGCTTTGAATAGTTCATCTGCTATTTCTGGGAATGTTCGTTTTAGTGATGTATATCTTACTTCAGAGTTTAAGAAGTCCATAAATGGTTCTTTTGGTTCTTTTGAGTCTAGAACGAATGGGTTCTTACCTTCTTCTTTAAGTCTTGGGTCATATCTAAATAGGTGCCAGTATCCTGTATCTACTGCTTTCTTTTCTTGTCTAATAGTTGTACCCATTCCTGTTCTAATACCATGGTTGATACATGGTGCGTAAGCTATAACTATAGAAGGTCCATCATATGCTTCTGCTTCCTTAAGTGCTTTGATTAATTGGTTCATATTTGCACCCATTGCTACTTGTGCTACATATACATAGCCATAGGAAGTCATCATTAATCCTAGGTTCTTCTTAGTTACTTTCTTACCAGAAGCTGCGAATTTGGCAACAGCTGCAGTTGGAGTAGCCTTTGATGATTGACCACCAGTATTTGAATATACTTCAGTATCTAATACTAGTATATTTACGTCTTCTCCTGATGCTAGAACATGGTCTAATCCACCAAAGCCTATGTCATAAGCCCAACCGTCTCCACCAAATATCCACATGGATCTCTTGATTAGGAAGTCTTTTAATTCCTCTATTTCTGCAAGGATTTCTCTTCCTCTTTCGCTAGCTACTTCTTTATTTAATCTTGTTAAGATCTTGCCTGTAGCAGCCTTGGAGGCTCTTGCGTCTTTCTTACCTTCTATCCATTCTTTGAAGCATTCATTTAATTCTTCGTCTACATTTAATTCAATGAATTCCTTCATCAATACTTCAAGTTTATCTCTCATTTGTCTTACAGCTACTGCCATACCATAGCCATATTCTGCGTTGTCTTCAAATAGTGAATTTGCCCATGAAGGTCCTTTACCTTCTTGATTAGTGCAGTATGGCATTGATGGTGCAGAAGCTCCCCAAATTGATGAACAGCCAGTAGCATTAGCTATCATCATTCTATCTCCAAATAATTGAGTAACTAATTTAACATATGGAGTTTCTCCACAGCCAGCACATGCTCCAGAGAATTGAAGTAGTGGTTCTTGGAATTGTGATCCCTTAATGCTAAATTCATCCATAACATCTGGCTTAGCCTTAACAGTCATGGCATAATCCCAGTTACTAGATTCGGTTTCTAGTTCTTCTTCAAATGGTACCATTACTAAGGCTTTATTCTTAGCAGGACAAATATCAGCACAGTTTCCACATCCTGTACAATCTAATGGACTTATTTGGATACGGAACTCTAAACCTTCTAAGCCCTTGCCTGTAGCCTTAATAGTTTCAAATGTTTCTGGAGCATTATTCTTTTCTTCTTCATCTACTAGAATTGGTCTAATTACTGCATGTGGGCATACCAATGAACATTGGTTACATTGGATACAATTTTCCTTAATCCAGTGTGGAACTTCAACTGCTATACCACGTTTCTCATAAGCAGATGTTCCATGTGGGAAGGATCCGTCTTCTCTACCTACGAAGGCACTTACTGGTAAATCGTCTCCTTCTTGTCTATTCATTGGTTCTAATACATTCTTGATGAACTCAGGTACATCTTTCTTTTCTTCAACTTCTTCGTCCTTAGCGTCTTTCCAGGACTCTGGAACGTTTACTTTAACTAAAGCCTCTATACCTTTGTCTACTGCTTCGTAGTTCATCTTAACTATATCTTCACCTTTAGAACCATATTCTTCTACTATGGATTTCTTTAGGTGGTTAACTGCTTCTTCTATTGGAAGTACTTCTGATAATTTGAAGAAAGCAGATTGCATTATCATGTTAATTCTTCCGCCTAAGCCAATTTCCTTAGCTATCTTAGTAGCATCTATAATATAGAAGTTAATATCGTTTTCTGCAATATATCTCTTCATTGATGCAGGAAGATTCTTATCTAATTCTTCTTCATTCCATATACAGTTAAGTAGGAATGTTCCGCCTTTTTTCAATCCTTTTAATAAATCATATTGATATACATAGGATTGTTTTGAGCAGGATACGAAGTCTGCATCTGTAATTAAGTAAGTAGATTTAATTGGTTGATGACCAAATCTTAAGTGGGAAATAGTAACTCCACCAGATTTTTTACTGTCATAGGAGAAATATCCTTGTGCATACATGTCAGTATCGTCACCGATGATCTTGATAGCTTGTTTATTAGCTCCAACAGTTCCGTCAGAACCGAATCCCCAGAATTTACACTTGATAGTTCCTTCTGGCTCAGTTTTTACAGTTTCCTTTATTTCTAAGGAAAGGTTGGTTACGTCATCTACTATACCTATAGTAAATCTATCTTTTGGATTGTCTAATTTTAAGTTTTCAAACACAGCATTAATTTGTGATGGTGTAGTGTCCTTTGAACCTAAACCATATCTTCCACCAACTATTACTGGTTTAATATCTGAATCATAGAAGATATTCTTAATGTCTAGATGTAATGGTTCAGCTATTGCACCTTTTTCCTTAGTCCTATCTAAAACAGCAATCTTCTTAACTGTCTTAGGTAGAACATTGAAGAAGTGTTCAGCTGAGAAAGGTCTATATAGATGAACTTTTATAACTCCAACTTTTTCTCCCTTAGCCATTAAGTAATCTATAGTTTCTTCAATGGTTTCAGTTACTGAACCCATTGCAACAATTATTCTTTCTGCTTCTGGATGGCCATAGTAATTAAATGGTTTGTAATCTCTTCCTGTTATTTTGTTGATTTCATTCATATATTCTACTACTATATCTACTACTTTTTCGTAGAATGGATTAGCAGCTTCTGTAGCTTGGAAATAGATGTCTGGATTTTGAGCAGTACCCTTAGTATAAGGTCTTTCTGGATTTAAGGCTCTTTGTCTAAATTCATTTAATGCATCATAGTCTACTAGTTTTGCTAAATCTTCGTAATCCATAACTTCTATCTTTTGAATTTCATGGCTAGTTCTAAATCCATCGAAGAAATGTAGGAATGGTACTCTTCCCTTAATAGCTGAAAGATGTGCCACACCTGCTAAGTCCATAACTTCTTGAACAGAACCTGATGCTAGTAATGCAAATCCAGTTTGTCTAGTAGCCATAACGTCTTGGTGATCTCCAAATATGCTTAAGGCGTGTCCAGCTAAAGCCCTTGCTGAAACATGGAATACTCCAGGTAAAAGTTCTCCAGCAATTTTATACATATTAGGAATCATAAGTAATAAACCTTGAGATGCGGTAAAAGTTGTAGTCAGTGCTCCTGCTGATAATGAACCGTGAACAGCTCCAGCAGCGCCTGCTTCAGACTGCATTTCTGTAACTTTTACTTCTTGACCAAATATATTTTTTCTGCCATTAGCAGACCATTCGTCTACTAATTCTGCCATTGTTGATGATGGTGTAATTGGATAGATTGCAGCTACATCTGTAAAAGCATAGGCCACATGGGCAGCAGCTGTATTTCCATCCATTGTCTTCATCACTCTTGCCATAAAAAAGCCTCCTTATTATTAAAATATTTGTAGAAAGAATAACATTCTACAACAGAAATTCAAAAAAATTACATATGCCATCTATTTAAAGTATATGTAATTTTCGACATAAAGTCAATCACTCTAGGGTACAAAACCAAAGAAAAGAATATTTAGACTATTCTAAAAAATGTTTGTTTTTTGTCAAACTCATACATTTTAATATGGTCTTCTAGGAATAATAGCTGCTGCTATAATGTATGCAATAATGCCTGGGAATCCTGCAGTAAAAATCGAAAGAAAAACCCAAGCAAGTCTTACCAAGGTTGAATCTATTCCAAAATATTCCCCGATTCCACCACATACTCCAGATATTTTTTTATCCGTATCAGATAGATATATCCTTTTCATTTATTACTCCCCCTTATTTTTAAAATGATTATATAATTCTTCTGCTACTTTTTTGTTCATACCTTCAACTTCTGCTAGTTCTTCAATGGATGCTTTTTTTATCTTTTCAATGCTTTGGAAATGCTTAAGTAAGGCCTTTTTTCTCTTTTCTCCTATGCCTTTTATATCATCTAGTTCAGACTTAAACATCTCCTTGCTTCTCAAGGACCTATGATAGGAAATGGCAAAGCGGTGAGCTTCTTCCTGTATCCTATAAATCATTCTAAAACCTAGAGAATCTTCATCTAAATTTATTTCCCTATTTTCATAGATGATTCCTCTAGTTTTGTGAAATTCATCCTTTACTAATCCACATACTGGTATATCCAGATTTAAGGAGCTCAGCACTCTTAGGGCCACATTTACTTGTCCCTTTCCCCCATCCATCATAATAAGATCTGGAAAGTTAGAAAATCCCTTGGCCTCAATTTTGTTTTCCTTTAATATTTTCCTTTCCTCTAATCCCCTAATGAATCTTCTAGTAAGGACTTCCTCTAAACTGCCATAATCATCTGGTGTAGTCCTACTTTTTATTCTAAATCTTCTATAATCTGATTTTTTAGGCTCACCTCTTTCGAAAACCACCATGGAACCAACAGGCTCAACCCCCCTAATATTGGAAATATCAAAGGCTTCTATTCTATTTAATTCCACATCTAAGCCCAAAGCATCTTTTATCTCCTCTAGGGCTTTTTGGTTTTCCCTTGCCTTTTTAAGAAACTTGTCTCCGTATTTATTTAACATATCCATGGCATTTTTTCTTACCATTTCGACTAAATCAAGCTTTTCACCTCTTTTAGGTACTGTAATATTTACCTTGTTACCTTTTTTTTCACTTAGCCATTTAGATAAGATTTCCATATCCTCTATTTCTTCTTCTAATATGATTTCCTTTGGTATATAGGCAGATCCTATATAAAACTGCTTTATAAAGGAAGACAATATTTCTCCCCTATCTTCATTATAGTTGTCTTCCAAGATGAAATGTTCTCTACCTAGGATTTTGCCACTTCTTATGAAGAATACCTGAATACAAACTTCTTCTATGCCCCTTGCCATGGCAATTACGTCCTGGTCTATTAAATGGGTTGTGGAAACTATCTTTTGTCTTTCATGTAGATGGTTTAATGAGTTTATCTGGTCCCTGTACTTAGCTGCTGATTCAAAGTCTAGGTTTTTCGCAGCTTCTTTCATTTTCCCTTCTATTATCTCCATTAATTTATCTTCTTTCCCATTTAAAAATAAGAGGATTTCATCTATCATCTCTAAGTATTTCCCTTCGTCTACATTGCCTTGACAGGGGCCTAAACACCTACCTATATAGAAGTTTAAACAAGGCCTTGACTTGCCTATATCCTTTTCTAAGTTCCTATTACAAGTTCTAATGGGGTAGAGATTTCTTATAATCTCTATGGCATCATTTACTGCAGATACGCTAGGATAAGGTCCAAAATACTTTGCCCCATCTTTTTGCATCTGCCTTGTTTTTAGTATCCTAGGATATTTTTCATTGGTAGTTACCTTAATATAAGGATATTGCTTATCATCTCTTAATAGAATATTATATTTTGGTTTATGCTTTTTAATTAAGTTGGCCTCTAGTATTAGGGCCTCTACTTCATTATCCACTATAATATATTCAAATTCGGAAATATGTTTCACCATGGCCTGGACCTTGGGAGGGTTGTTTTTGCTAGATTGAAAATATTGCCTAACCCTTTTTCTCAAGGATATGGCCTTTCCCACATAGATTATCTCATTATTTTTATCCTTCATTAAATATACGCCTGGTTTATCAGGTAAGTTTTTTAGCTCTTCTTCTATATTGAACATTGAATCACCCTTATGCACATTATACAAATTCCCCTTATTATATTATATCAAATTAACAAACTAATAGTATAAAAATGCGATATCGAAAATTCGATATCGCATCTTATCAGCTATTAACAGTTTCCCTAACTATTTTTACTAATTCCCTTACCCTTTCTCCAATTAATTTCAAATCGTCTTCCCTTGGGATACCTCTAAATTCTACGGACTCAAGGAAGTCCCAATTCATAGAGTACTTATCCATGATTTCCATAAGGTCCTTTTCTGCACCGCCACTCCAACCATAAGAACCGAACCTGAATGCCTTCCTGTTAAAGGCCTTTTTCTTTCCTATTTCTTCTAAAACAGCTGCCATAGGAGGGAAAATCTTGAATTCATAGGTTGGCATGGCTAAAATTACACCTGTTGAAGTCCAGACAGAAGCTAGAACTGTGCCCCAGGAGTCTTCAGGAACCCTGTGAACATGGTAGGTTATTTTCTCCTGTTCTAGCACATCTATAACATATTTTACTGCCTTTTCTGTCATGCCATACATGGACCCCCAGATAAGAGTAATCTCTTCCCTTGCAGGCCCTTTTTGGTAAGAAGCGTATTTAACATAGTCTTCTATTATCTTGTTAGGGTTCTTTCTCCAAACTATACCATGGCCAGGAGCGATTATCTTTATAGGTAAGGACTTACATTTTTCAATGGCTCTTTTGACCATCAATGAAAAGGTTGCTACTACGTTGGAATAATACCTGACGGCTTCCTCTTCATAAAAGGCTATTTCCTCTGGTGTCAATAAGTCATCATAATTCTTATCCTTTATTGTTCCAAAGGAACCAAAGGCATCACAGGGAAATAAGGTTCCGGTCTTAGTGTCAAAGGTAGCCATGGTCTCTGGCCAATGTACATTTGGTATTTCTACAAATTTTAGCACATGTCCCTTACCTAAGTCTAAAGTGTCGTTGTCTTTAACTACAATGATGTCGTTGGTATGGTCAAAGAAGGCATCTATCAAGTCCTTAGCCCTTTTCGTACATACTATTTTAAAGTCGGAGGTGATCTTTTTAAAGTCCTCCAACCAGCCTGAATGGTCTGGCTCCATGTGGTTTATTATCACATATTCAATGGATTTTGGGTCTATTTCCAACTGGTCTAAAAGTTTAAATAGGGATTCTGGTACTCCGTCCCATCCGCAGACCCCATCTACAATAGCAGTTTTTTCTCCTTTAATGATGTATGAGTTCATTGCAATTCCGTTAGGTATTTCCCATAAGCCTTCAAATAAAATGTTTTCCACGTTGACTGAAAGCTGATATACATTATCAGTAACCTTAGTAGCATTCATTTATAACCCTCCTTAACCTCCTATTATTAACAATACTACCCCTAAATATTTCCATTAATCGAAATATAAAGAAAAGCTTCTATTAAAGTTATGAAAATTAACAAAGCTCTTTCTGAAGGTTATTTGTATATATTCTATAATTTAAAGCATGAAAACAAGGCCTTCCTATTCATAAAAAAACTGCTAACACATTATATGTTAGCAGTACAAGTTTAGATACTCCTGGTTTCTTCTCTTAACCAAGCATTTTCTTCATCATTTAAATAAGGTGATAGCTTTTCATATACTTCTTTATGGTAATTATTTAGCCATGATTTTTCCATTTCTGTAAGTAAGTTAACATCTATAGCTTCTAGGTCTATAGGTACGAAGGATAAGACATCAAATCTCATAAATTGACCTGAATCAGTTTTTATATCTTCCTCTACTACAACAATATTCTCTATCCTAATTCCATGGCTGCCTTCTTTATATACTCCAGGTTCAATACTAACAACCATGCCTTTTTCTAATACTATTGAGCTTGGTACCATAGATATTCTATGGGGCCCTTCATGTACATTTAATAAGAATCCTACACCATGACCAGTACCATGTTTATAATCAATACCCTCTTTCCACAATGGATACCTTGCTAAAATATCTAAAGTATGACCTGTAACACCATAAAGGAATCTAGCACTGGCCAAGTTAATATGTCCCTTTAATGTTAATGTAAAATCTCGTTTTTCTTCATCAGTAATAGGTCCCACAGCTACTGTTCTAGTAATATCTGTAGTTCCATCGAAATACTGTCCTCCAGAATCTACTAGATAAAAGCCTTCTGGCTTAATTTCAGCATTGGAATTTTCACTAGCTGAATAGTGAGCCATAGCAGCATTGGCCTTATAAGCAGAAATAGTTCCAAAGCTAGGCTCGATGAAGCCTTCTTGTTCCTGTCTGAATTCCAACAATTTCTCTTGAGCAGACATTTCAGTAATGGTGGTCTTACCTATATTTTTATCTAACCAATGGAAGAACTTAACTAAGGCTACTCCATCCTTAATATAAGCATTTTTTTGGTTTTCAATCTCAGTTGGATTCTTAACAGCCTTTAACATAGTAGTTATATTAGTCTTATTTATGATTTTGCATCCCTCTGGTATGGCTTTATAAACCCATCTATTTATTCTTGTCTTATCAACAAAGATCTTTGAATCCTTATCTACAGCTTTTAAATAGTCTATTATCTCTTCATATCCCCTTATTTCTACTCCATTATCCTTTAGAAATTCTTCTGTCTCTCCGTTGATCTTCCTCTTATCTACAAATAAGTAGGCTCCGTCCTTAGACACTACAGCATAGGATATGACTACAGGATTACATTCTACATCCCTACCTCTTATATTATATAACCAGGCAATATCATCTAGGCTTCCCAATAGAAAATAGTCTGCATTTTCTTTTTCCATTTCCTTCCTAACTTCTTCTAACTTTTCCTTGGCGGTTTTTCCAGTATATTTTAGTTCATGGATAAAGGCTTCTTTCATAGGTATAGGAGGCCTATCTTCCCATAATTCCCCTACTAAATCGTACTCATCTATTAATTTTATTTTCTTTCCATGGAATTCATTTTCTAAATTTTCCACTTGGGCTTGGGAAAACACTTTTCCATCAAATCCAATACTGTCTCCCTCTTTTAAGTTTTCTTTTAGCCACTCTGTATAAGATGGATAGCCTGGTACTCCTATTTTAAACATCTTGTATTCAGAGCCTTGAAGTTCTTTTTCAGCTTGGATAAAATATCTGCCATCTGTCCAAAGTATGGCTTCATCTTGTGTTACTACTACAGTACCAGCAGAGCCAGTAAAGCCTGATATCCATACCCTTCCCTTATAATGGTCAGCCACATACTCCGATTGGTGTGGGTCTGATGTAATTACTATATAGGCAGTAATTCCCTTATCTTTCATTAGTTTTCTTAAATTGCTTAATCTTTCATTTATCACCATACTAACCTCCTATACTCTTTTTTTCTATTCTCATAATAATGGATGCCATAAGAATTGCAAGGATTCCTGCTAATAATTTGCTTATTATGACGGGATTTACAGCTTTAGAAGATACTGAAGCAATATATCCCAGTTGACCACCAAAGGTATAAGCACCAGATACTGCAAAGGCAGCATTTAATACTTTCCCCTTATTATTCATTTTATCATATATTCCTAGCATTGGTATACAATTTGCTAAAGAAGCAAAAATACCTAGGATAGAATATTTGTCAATCTTAAATTTCTCTTCTATTTTTAGTAAATATTTATCCAGGATTTTTGATATAAAATGCAGCATTGAGTAAGCGCCTGACAATATTATACCTATATTTACTACTAATATAGCACCTTCCTCTAAAGGAATTATACCCTTAATTAACTCTACACCAAAAATAAAATCGATTATACTAATCATTAAGCCAATTGTACTTATAATTATAATAAGCCTTCCTAGGATATTAAAAACCCTAATGGTTTTTTCTTGTACCTTTTGTAGCCCAAGGATAAGTATAATTGAAAATATAACTATTGGAAGTAAGTTTAGTAGAATAAGCTTTAAGCTTATTCCCATCATTAGGCCTCCCACAAAAACACCTATGGGTATAGTTATTATGCCAGCCAACACTCCCTTGGCAAAATAAGAAAAATCCTCTTTAGATATTAGGCCTACTGCCACTGGAATAGTAAAGGAAATGGTAGCTCCTAGCATTGAAGATAGGATTAAACCATTTAATTCACCTAGACTACTTGTTAGGGCTATTTCTACACAAGTATTATATCCTCCTAAATCTGGTGCAAGTATGCTGCCAAGAAATACAGATGGATCAATATTTATCATTTTTCCTAAGGGATATAGTAGTGGTGATATTCCTTTGGCTAATAAGGGAGATAGGCTATAAATCCCAATTATACTTAGGGCTAAGCTACCTATGGCCTTGAAGCCCTCATCAAACTTGTCTCCCATACCAAGTCTGTTTTTAAATATCCTGTCAAATGCTCCAATAATTGAAAAAACAATCATTACCTTTATCATGTCCCACCTCGATGTACAATGATAATGATATTATACTATACCTTTATTTATTTTGCATAGAAAAAGAAAAAGGCAAACCCTTGCCTTTTTCTTAGATATTTCTTAGTTTTCTTAACATGATTTTTTGTTCTACTGAAGCCACTAGCCTTCTTGTATAAGCAACAGTATCTGGGTTAACACTCATACTATCTATTCCCTCTTCTACAAGGAACTCTGCAAATTCTGGGTATTGTGATGGTCCTTGACCACAGATGGAGATAGTCTTTCCGTATTTATGAGCAGCCTTGATTAAAATAGATATAGCCCTCTTAACTGCTTCATTTCTCTCATCGAAATATCCCATATTATTTAAGATACCAGAGTCCCTATCTGCTCCCATAACTAATTGGGTAAGGTCATTGCTTCCTATACTAAATCCATCAACCATTTGGGCAAATTCTTCAGCTTCAAATACTACTGATGGAACTTCTGCCATTATCCAGATCTTAAAGTTCTTATCTTGTACTAAGCCCTCTTCTGCCATAATCTCTTTTACCTTCTTTAGCTCCCAAGTAGTCCTCACAAATGGTAACATGGCATAGACATTAGTTAGACCAAATTCTTCCCTTACCTTTCTTAGGGCTCTACATTCTAATCTAAAGCCTTCTTCATATTCAGGTGAAATATATCTAGAAACTCCTCTCCAACCGATCATTGGATTAGCTTCTATTGGCTCTACTTCATCTCCACCCTTAAGTCCTCTAAACTCATTAGTTCTAAAGTCTGAAAGTCTAACTACTACAGGCCTTGGATAGATTTCTCCTGCTACCATTTGAATTCCCTCTGCCATCTTATCTATTAATAATTGGCCTTGACCTGTTTTAACTAGATACATTGGGTGAGCACCTATCATATTAGTAAATATAAACTCTGTTCTCATTAAACCAATTCCATCAAAAGGTAGGTGCTTATATCTGCCTATAATAGAAGGTTCTCCTAGGTTCATATAAATCTTAGTAGCAGTAATTGGAGCTAACTGGTGTAGCATTTCTTCACTAAAACCACCTACTGCTGGTTTTTCTTCTTTTTCCTCTTCTTCTAATACAAATCCTTCATATACTACTCCACGGCTGGCGTCTACAGTGATTTCTAGGCCTTCAACTAAAACTTCACTGGCATTCTTTGCTCCTACTATACAAGGAATACCTAATTCCCTAGATACTATGGCTGCGTGACAAGTTCTTCCACCATCATCAGTAACTACTGCTGCTGCCTTTCTCATGGCAGGTACCATATCAGGGTTAGTCATTACTGTTACTAAAATATCCCCTTCTTGTACCCTGTCTATTTCAGATATATCTTTAATGTTTCTTACCTTCCCTCTACCGATTCCAGGAGAAGCTGGCAAGCCTCTAACTAACATCTTCAATTCTTTATTTTCCTTTACTTCACCCATCTTCACATCTCCTTTTAATGTAGTTATAGGTCTTGATTGTAAAATGTATAATTTCTTAGTGTCCTTATCAAATCCCCATTCTATATCCTGATGAGCCCCATATAATTCTTCAATCTTCAAACCGTAGTCTACTAATACCATTATTTCCTCATCAGTTAAACATTGACTGTTTACATATTCTTCCCCAATATAGTCAGCTACTTTTACTTCTTCAGTACCTACTCCGTCTTGTTTCTTTACGATCATAGTATTCTTTTCCGCTATATGTCTTTCGATTATTTCCTTAGATTTTTTATTGACTAGGTACTCGTCCGGAGTAACAGAGCCTGAAACTACAGCTTCACCTAAGCCCCAGCTGGCATTTATCATGATTTCATCAGTATTATTGTTAATTGGATTAGCTGTAAACATAACTCCTGATTTTCCGCTGTTTACCATTTTTTGAATTACAACTGATAAAGAAACGTCGAAGTGATCAAAGTTTTGTTTAACCCTATAATAAATTGCCCTTGCTGTCCATAGGGATGCCCAACATCTTCTAACGTAATTAATTAATTCTTCTACGCCGCTTATGTGTAAGTAAGTATCCTGTTGGCCTGCAAAGGATGCTTCTGGTAAGTCTTCTGCTGTAGCAGAGCTTCTTACAGCTACTTCAGGATTATCTAAACCAATATGGCTGCTTAAGTCCTTATATGCTTTTATGATTTCTTTTTTTAAGTCTTCTGGTATATCTCCATCATTTATCCTATCTTGGATTGCCTTACTTACCCTTTGTAACATTGAAGAATCCTCTTCATCTAGGCCATTAATTAATTCTCTAATTACTTCATCTAATTCTGCATAATTTATGAAATGATTATAGGCTCCTGCAGTAACACAAAATCCTGGTGGAACATCTAATCCTTTTTGAGTAAGTTCACCTAAGTTAGCACCTTTACCACCTACAATGGGAATATCGTTTTTATCAATTTCATTAAACCATTTAATGTATTTGTAACCAGGCATTAGTATAACCTCCTATAATTTTTATATTATATATTATAGCACAATATTTTAAATGTGCTATACTATTTATTATTTTTTTATTAAATATTTGTAATATTTCCTATTATTATTGAATATTTTACCCTTAGAAAAGAAAAAAATCCCGGTTAACGGGATTTTTTAACAAGTATTTATTTATTAGGTATAATTAGAAGCAAAATCCATCTCCTGTAAATAATATTACCAATAGTAAGAAGAAGAATAATAGTGAATCATCTGCTCTGTCGTTGAACCAGCATGAATTGCCAAATAGGACTACTAGTAGTAGGAAAAAGAATAGTAGTGAATCGTCATTGCAAATATTTCCAAATATACCTCTACGGTCTTTTCTTACTCCTAATTCTTCAGCCATGCATATAACCTCCTTATATTTATTCCTCACTGTATTTTATGAGGAAAGCATATAAGTGGTTACTGTTTTTAATAAAAATTTATTTATTCTCCTGATACTGACAATTTCTTTACTTTTATTGATGGAGATCCTATATAACCAAACATAGGTATAGTAAATTCCAAATCATTTCCTATGGCTTCTATATCCATTAAGGTTTCAAAGAAATTTCCTGCTATGGTTATCTGATTTACTGGTCTTTTAATCTTGCCGTTTTCTATTTCATATCCATCTGCAGATAAGGAATAATCTCCAGATACGGGATTTAATCCTGAATGTAGTCCCTGTACACTTATAATGTAGACACCCTTATCTATACTGGATATTAGGTCTTCCAGGGTCTTATCTCCCTTTTCAACATAAACGTTTGTTGGAGCTATGGTTACAGGAGCCTTATATGAACCCCTACTTCCATTTCCAGTAGATTCTACTCCGTCCTTGTTGGCAGTTTTTAAATTGTAAAGGTAAGTCTTTAGCTCTCCCTTATCTATAATTTTTTTATAGATGGTTTTATGCCCTTCATCATCGAAGGCCTTTGAATAAAAGCCATTAGGTAAGAAAGGATCTTCAACTACTGTAAATATATCAGTAGCTATCTTCTCCCCTATTTTATCCTTAAGTAGAGATAGGCCTTTTTGTACTTGGTCTGCAGAGAAAATACTACCAAAGGCAGCTAAAATATCAGCAAACACAATATTTTTGAAAATAATTGGATAGGAATCGCTCTTTATTGGACTAGCCCCTAACATGGAAATCCCTTCTTCTACAGCTTCCTTTGCCATTTCCTTATAATCTACTTCCTTAAGATCCTTGAAAATTCTAAAGCTCATGCCAGTTTTAGTATCTTCCCCATCCTTTACAATGACTGAAATATATGCAAATGCACCTGAATTATTGTCAGCCAAATCTACTCCCTTAGTATTCATTATATATCTTTCACTTTTGAACTCTTGGTAAGCACATGCTTGGATAGAAGCTACTCTTTTGTCCATGGTTAGGGCTTCCCTTTCTAAGTCCAGTAGAAACTTAATTTTTTCCTCTGCAGGTGTATTTGCTAGGTTACTACTGCTGTTTTCAAATTCTTCGTATTTATCTGACCCTTCAAATATGATTTCCTTATCTGGTGAATCTATATATTTGCTATTTTCATAGGCTTCATCTATTAACATATCTATGGAAGTTTCATCTAGTTTTTCTGTATAGGAGTATCCCATTTTACCATTGGCAATCCCTCTTAAAGACAAGCCACCTGATTCAGAAATACTATATTTGTCAACTTCTCCCTTAAATATACGGATTTCAATTTGCTTATCATTTTGTATGAAGACCTCTAGATCATCCATTTTTTCTTTTCCCCTATTCAATATTTCCTGGGATAGTTGTCTATAATCCATTATTTATCCTCCTTTCTTCCACCAACAGTTAAGGATTTTATCCTAAGAGGTGGTTGACCTACATTGGCAGGTATGGAACCACTTTCAGCACCACACATTCCTTGGCCTAAGGATAATTCACTACCTACCATATCTATTAATTCCAATACCTTTAGTCCATTACCTATTAAGGTAGCCCCTCTAACTGGCTTTAGGATCTTGCCATTTTCTACTAAATAACCCTCCATTACAGCAAAGTTAAAGTCACCAGTAGCTGGATTTACTGAGCCACCACCTAGTTTTTTAGCATATAAGCCCCATTCTGTATTGGCAATTATTTCCTCTAGACTTGAATTACCAGCAGCTATATAAGTATTATTCATTCTAGAAGTAGGAGCAAACTTGTAGGATTGTCTTCTTCCTGAACCAGTAGAGTCCATTCCCATTCTTCTACCGTTCAACTTATCTATTAAATATGATTTTAATATTCCATTTTCTATAAGGACATTTTTCTGTGTAGGAGTACCTTCATCATCTATATTTGTACTTCCCCAGCCATTAGGTATGGTTCCATCGTCTATGGCAGTTACTAAAGATGAGGCTACTTGCTGGCCTAGCTTATTGGCAAATACGGATGTACCCTTAGATACAAAAGCTGCCTCCAAACCATGGCCACAGGCTTCATGGAACAATACTCCACCAAATTCATTATCCATAATAACAGGCATAACCCCTGAAGGACAGTGTTCAGCATCTATCATAGTATTTGCAATTCTAGAAGCTTCCCTTGCCACTTCCTCCACATTTATCTTCTCAAAGAACTCAAATCCCATTGAAGCACCTGGACCATAAAATCCTTGTTGCATTTCTCCATTTTTAGAAGCAACTGAAGCTACTGAAAACCTAGTCCTTACCCTCCTGTCCTCGGCCATAACGCCTTCAGTATTGGCAATAAGTACTCTTTGGTCATCATCTAAATAGTTTATTGACACTTGGCTTATGCTGGCATCGTAGTTTTTGGCAACCTCATAAGCCCTTTTCATTAAATCTACTTTTTTCTTTTTGTCTACAGTTGAAGGAATTATTTTAATAGGGTTAATATCCCTAGGACTTCCCTTCAAGAAGTTTAAGGTTAAATCTGTAGTGGCAGAATTTAAGGCTGCAGCTGCTTCCTTTGCTACCTTGATTAAATTTTCTTCTGATGAATCATTGGTATAGGCATAGATACAATTTAATTTGTCAAATATCCTTATACCAACACCATAATCTCTACCTGATATATTGTTTTCGATAAGTCCGCCCACAAGTCTTATGTTGGTACATAGCTTGTCTTCAACAAAGATCTCTGCAAAGTCTCCGCCCTTAGATAAGGCAGCACTTAGGACATTTTCTATTACTTTTTGACTTAACAATAAAACCCCTCCTCATTTTGTATTTTCTTAATATTATATACTATTATTGTCCCTTTTGTAATAATGAAAAAGATTTATATATAAATATATGAAATCCTAATTAACTTTCAATACTAAAATTAACAAAAAGAAAAAACAGCAGGCCTTCTGCTGTTTAGAAAATATCGCCTAAAAAGAGGAATAATATAAGTATCCATATTATATTATCGCCATCAAAGAATCCTTTTCCTCTTTTTTTATCTTTATCTCCTAATAGGAAAAATATTAGGAAAAGTAGTAATAACATTTCAAAGTTATCGCCACCAAAAAAACCACTTAGCATTAGAAAACCTCCCTATTTTAGATTAATACATATTATTCTAATAGGGAGGTTTTTGTTACATTAGATTGGCTTCTCTTCTAAGTTCTACAATAGACTTTGTGGAAATGTTTTCCCTTGGAATACCTAACTTTTCTACTATATCTTGAAGTTCACTCTCACTATTTACTTCAATTTCCATGTAGGGATAAGGATAAGTTTTTTTATCCCATTTATCTATGTCAAACCTAACTCCATTTAATTCATAGGAAATTCTCTCCTTGGTCCCTTCTGCCTTTTCCACATATCCTAAGGCTTTTAAAATATCTAACATGGATTCCTTATTAGATATTTCAGTGCTGGTCTCTATATTTTCTCTTACTCCATCCCTATTGATATTCTGCTTCATAGTTAATGTTAACTTAACCTGACCAGATAATAGGGACCTTGTCTCTCTTATTCTCATATAAGCATCTAAGCTGTTTTCAATAAAATTATCCTCAGTATCTATTAATGTATTTACTTGAACTTCCTTATCTATTAACCTAGCACCAATTTTTTTTAGCCTTTCTTCCATTTCCATCAAGTCTATGTTTAAAACTTTTACTTCAAGTTCTTTCATTTGACCCTGCTCCTAACCATTATATGCCTCTTCATCGACTATAACTGTAACATCAGGATGTAAAAGTAAAAAGGATACTGGGAATTTAGTAGTCACCCTATCAGTATTTAGTAGCTTCTTAATTACAGGTGCCTTTTTCTTGCCATTGGCTAAAAGTACTATCTTCTTCGCCTTTAATATACCACCTATTCCCATGGATATGGCTGTCTTTGGCACTTCCTCTATGGAATCAAAAAATCTTGAATTGACTTCAATGGTATTATCCGTCAGTTTAACTATGTTTGTACCTATTGACAGGGATTCATCTGGTTCATTAAAGGCTATATGGCCGTTTTCACCTACACCTAGTAGTTGAATATCTATGCCGCCTGCCTTTTCTATCATCTCATCATATTCTTTACAGTATTCTTCAAGGTTTTCTGCCTTTCCATTGGGTACATGGGCATTTTCCTTTGGTATGTTTATATGGTCAAAAAGTTCCTCTCTCATATAATACCCATAACTACTTGGATGATCAGGGGATAGGCCTACATATTCATCTAAGTTAAAGCTGGTCACTTTTGAAAAGTCTAAACCTTCCTCTTTATGAGCTCTAATCAATTCCTTATACAAGCCAATAGGTGTACTGCCAGTTGCTAGGCCTAAGATGATATTGGGCTTTTCCTTTATTGCGTCAATAAAAATCTCAGCTGCTTTTTTGCTCATTTCTTCATAGTTTTTCTCGATAAAAATTTTCATAATTTCACCCCTATAAAATTTTTTTTGGCACAAACTTTATATAGTCACTGGATACACAGTGAAAATCAATACCTTCAATGACGCCTTCAACTACATACTTATGCCCTTCTGCATGCAAATGACCATATATACATTTATCTATATTATATTCCTTCATTACTTCAATAAATTCATTGGGACTTGAATCCATATTAAAGGGTGGATAATGGAGCATTACTATTTTCTTCTCCAAATCCTTATCTAAGGAGTCTAAGGACATTCTCAGCCTGTTTAATTCCCGATTGAAGATTTTTTCATCATGGGGGTCTATTATTTCCACATCTATAGACGACCAGCCCCTGGTTCCTGCAATACCAATATTTTGGTATACAAAACTATTGTTTTGAATAAAGTCAATGGTCTTTAGGCCTAGGCTGTTTAACTTTTTTAAACTATTCCACCAATAGTCATGGTTCCCCTTAATTATTAACTTCCTTCCAGGTAATTCATCAATCTTCAACAGGTCTTCATAGGCTTCTTCTAACTTTAAGGCCCAAGAAATATCTCCTACTAATAATACTAAATCATCTTTCCCAATAATTGAATACCAATTTTTAATAATTTTTTCTTGGTGATTTAACCAAATGTCTCCAAATACATCCATTGGTTTTTCTCCGCTGCTGTCAAAATGTAAGTCTCCTATAGCAAAAATCAATTTACCACCTCGTTAATGTTATACTTTAACATCAAGATAAAACCTAAGATTTTCAACGTTTCTTAAGTTAATGTATTACTTTACATTAAGGGTATGAAATTAAAATCTACATTTAATTCCTCTAATATTTCCTTTTCCCTCTTGTGGCAGGTGAATAGGATAACCTGTCTATCATGACTTAAATCTACTAAAAACTCCATAACATTTCTCAGCCTATTATCATCATATTGAATAAAGCAATCGTCTAAGATCAAAGGGAAGTTATTTTCCACCATGGAATTAATTAGGCTAAACCTTAGGGAAAAATATAATTGGTCTATGGTACCACCACTTAAGTCGCTAATCCTTATTAACTCCTTTGTAAATGGGTTCTCTATGGTAATATTTAAACTCTCATCTACCCTAATCTTGTTGTATTTCCCATTAGTTATCTTCTCAATTAGCTTGCCTACCTTGTTATTTATATCTGGTGCAAACTCATCATGTATATCCTTAGATATGGTCTCTATGGTGTTGGCTGCCAGTTCTAAAGCCTTATATTCATTTTCAAGCTCCTCTTTATACTGCCTCTTTCTTTCCAGCTCTTCTTCTATTTCCACTAATCTTGAAATCTTCTTACCTAGTATTTTTATGTTTTCTTCTACTCCCCTTAAGGCTACCCTATAATCTGAAATTCTTTCATTAGACCTATCTATCTCATACTTTAATTGGTTTTTATCTAATACCCCAACATTCCTATCTATTACTTCATCCCTTAGTTCTAAAACCAATTCCTCCATAGTGGTTTGGCCCAAGGTCTTATTTAATAGCTCTTTTTTAGATTCCAATTCCTTAATATGCTTCTCATATAGGGATTTCTTCTCTAAGGCCTTACTGAATTCTTCTAAATTGTCAGCCTTATTTTTTTCTAAAATCTTTTGTAGTTGATTAATACTATTTTCCATATCTATTTTCAATTGGTCAATTTTATCTAACAAGGATTTTTTCGTGGAGATATGTTCATTATATAAAAGGATATTTTCTTCCCTGCTTATGTATTCCAATTGTACCCTGTCATATAGTCTTTTTAATTCCAATTTAGACTTAAGCTTATATTTCTCTAGAAGATTGGTTTGAATAAGTTCTATCTCTTCTATTCTCTCTTTTCTTTCTCTCTCCTTATTTTCAAGTTCTAAAATCTGTTCATTTATGTTGTTTACCATATCTTTTAGCTTCTTTAACTTAAGCTTATTATATTGATAGCCTAATAAAGAAACAATATTCAATATAAGTACATAAAATCTAATGGATGGAACTAGTGCCATAATTCCTAGTGAAACAAGGCTTAGTATAAGACAAATGACTTGAATAGTCTTGAATCTAGACATGTCTTTAGTATTATCATTATAGTCTCTTTTTAAAAACTCTAACCTATTATCTCCTTTGTTGTAAAGAATAGTATTTCTTTCCTCTTCTAATTCTTCGTAGAGGTTATAATCCTTAGTTATTTGATCTAGGTCTTGACTTTCCCCATCCCTAACATCATCTTCCAAGGATTCTAATTTGCCTTCCGTTTCCTTTAACTTAATTTGGCTTTCTCCTATATCCTTTTCCATATATTCTATGGAATTAGTTAAGTTTATGGCCTCTTTATAGTCTTCCATGGAAACGTGGTCATATATGGATAATTCTTCTATCTTTTTCTCTAAGCCTTCTATATCCCCCTGTATTATCCTTGCTTCTTCAAACTTCTTGGCCTTTTCATATATTTCAAGTTTTCTCAAATTGTCCCTTAGATATTGTAAATTATTCTCCTCTTTTTTTAGTTCATAATTTAATCTATCCTTCTCCTCAAGGTAAGACTCATAATCGTCTTTTTCTAAAAGGATCTTTTCCCTTTCCTCTTGAAGCCTTTCTATGGATTTAAGGTTTCTAGCATAGGGTTTAGTGGGAGCTCGCTCAGTACCTATCTCAGCCATCCTGTCCCTTAACTCCAAGATTGCCTTGTCTATAGATATATCATCATCTAAGGATTGGGACACGTTTATAAGCTTTTCTATTACTTCCTGTCCTAACCTATCCTCTGTTTTGGAACCTAGCTGTTTGATAGATATGGTATTGGAAAAGATCCTAGTATTGAAACCAAAAAAATGGATACCTGGTTGCAATACCCTTGCTGGCCCATTATCGATGCTATTGGTTATGTCTTCTCCCCTATTTTCATCAAATACCTTAGTCCTTTCTTGTCCCTTAGTAAAGTCCCTTTCTATCCTATATATCCTGTCCTTATATTTAAAGCTCAAGACTCCTGCATACCTGCTTCCATCCCAAGGGTTGTACTTTTCGTGTTCCTCAGTATACAAAGCAGACCTGACATTAGGCCTTAAAAAACCATAGAACATACCATGGATAAAACTATGGATTGTAGATTTGCCAGCTTCATTTTCCCCGTATATTAGGTTAATACCTTCCTTTAATTGTATGTTTTTATTCTTAAACTTACCGAAGCCAATTAAATTCAAGTCTTTCAGTATCATGTCTATTCTCTCCCCTTTAGCAACACTTCCAGGCCAAGATATAAGGCTCTTTTCACCACTGGGTCATCTAAGCCCTTTTCCCTCATGGCATTTATATAATAGTAGATAATATTGTCCTTATTCTCCGCCTCCAAGACTTCCAAGTCATAGTCCCAAATAGTGTTGTTTATTAGTTCAATGTGATAAAAACTATCTTCTAGGTCCTTTTCTATATTATCTATATCTATATTTCTATTTAAGAAGCCTTTTAAGCTTATCCTATAAAAGTCCTTTTCCCTATTACCCTGTGAAAGTTCCTTTATCCTTTCTATTATTTCAAGGTAGTTCATATTTTCATCTACTTCTACTTCCCTTATTATGAATTTTCTCTTACTAAAGGGAAGAAACTTTATATCTAGCTTTTTATCTACTATAGTCCCTTCAATAATTCCCCTTTCTCCTTCTTCGCCAAAGTCTAAGGGCTCAGGGCAGCCACAATATGCTATATTATCTGCTAGTATCTGAGGTTTATGTATATGACCTAAGGCTATATAGTCCATATTTAGGTTTTTTAGGTCTTGTAAATTTAGGGGTAGGTAGTTTGAGTTATGGCTAATATCCCCGTGTAACACTAGGATATTGTTCTTTGTAGTGTCTATTTGTCCAAGGTTCTTTAATAGGTCGTTGTCGTAAATTTGGTTGGTTGCCCAGCTATAGCCGTAGATTATTGTATTTAATTCATTAAATTCCTTTTTTTCTATAGCCTGTCCACCAAAAATGGTTACATTACTTGGCCACTGAATTTTATCGTATAGGGACCTTGTCCCCCTATAATCATGGTTTCCAGCAGATATGATTATATTTATATTACCAACAGCCTCAAAATTATCCCTTACCCTTGTAATATCACCAATGGTGAAATAGGCTTCTTCGAATAAGTCTCCTGCTATTAATAAAAAATCAACTTCTTTTTCCCTTGCATACTCTATTATTCTCTCAAAGGTATTCCATATTTCCCTTCTTCTAAGGATTGCCTTTTCTCTGTCAAAGGAAACGTTATTGAACTTCAATCCCAGGTGTATATCACCTGTATGAATGAATTTAATCAATGGTATTACCCCCTCTTTAAGATAATAAAATTATACCATAGAAATATAATCTAATACAAAACAAACCAGCATAAAGCTGGTTTAAATTTTTGATAACATCTTGCCCAAGGGCCCATTCTCGTCTATTATGTCTTCTATTGAATATATGGAAATTGGAAAATAGGGTATACCATAGACATAGGGAGTTATCTCATATATTTGGAAGAATAGAACTAAGGTTAGGTCAGCTATATAATAGTCCTGATCAATTCTTATTTTAGTAAACTCATCTAATACTGGAATATTTCGTTTTTCTATCTGTTTCTTTATCTTTTCCGAAAGTACCTCTACATAATTAGATTTAGGTTTAAATAACTCATGTAAGTCGTACTGCTTTCCCGTTCCCAAATCAAAGGTTAGTCCTTTTACCTTAGTCAGGCCATGGGCTCCACCGGAGAATGCATAGTTTATCAATGTCAAGGATAGTATACCCTTACTATTATTTTTTAGCTCCCATGTACCTGTTATTTCCGTTTCTGGGTTATCATAATAACCCTGGTCTCTTAATAGTTCATAAATAGCCTCTAAAATACAATTGTTGATCTTATCTTGAACATATATATTTTTCAATCCGTAAACTTGAGGATAATATATCTCTAGCTTGGGCATATCTAATTTATATGTCTTTATGGAAACAAATAAATCAGTGCCATTCATCCTATCACCCCTTTAATTCATTCATTACTATAAAATATGCAGAACTAATAAGATGGTGATAATTTTAGATTTCATTCCATCAAATTTATCATAAAAAATCCCCTCCTAAACCCTTTAGATAAATATATGGTTTTAGGAGAGGAATATGTTTTTTATTTATCTACTTATAAAATTTATTTCTCCTACTCATTTATAACTATATTACTTTAAGCTAAATAAGTATTTACCTTCAAACTGTCTCTTGTCTACTTGACCACTATGGTATAAGTGCTCTAAGTGTGACATGGCTTCACTGGCAGCAAACCATTTTTGAGCATTGGGAAAGTCATCCCAATCCTTGGCCCTGATGCTCCATTTCATTTTACTTGCCACATCCCTAGCTGACAACTCCCTATCTTTAAGTATATTAAGGATTTCATTAAGCCTTTCCTTATGGTGCATAATTAACTCATTTATCCGCCTTGTATGGTCAGTTATTATATTTCTATGGGCTGGGAATAATATATCTATGTCGAAGGAATAGATTTTAGCTAGACTGTTAAAATATACAGCTAGTATATTCTCTTCAGTTCCCCAGTATCCTATATTGGGAGTAATCCTATCTAGAACATGGTCACCACCAAAGAAAAGCTTATGGTTCCTTTCATATAAGCCAATTTGACCAGGAGTATGACCAGGAATATCTACCACCTCAAAGAAATATTTGCCTACTTGTATCCCTTGGCCTTCTTTTACATAAGTAAATTCTATAGGTTCTCTTAAGCAATATTTGTAGCCCGGATGTTCAGTATAGGTAACCTTATCCTTTTCCAAGTCTAACAATATTTTAAACTTATCAAATTCTTCCCAGTAGGTCAATGATGTCATTTTATTAATATATGCTCCATCTACTTCACCAGCATAGATTTTTACTCCTGCATCTTTAAATATGCCAGCCATACCAGAATGGTCAGAATGTAGATGGGTAATAAATAACTCTGTATCCTTAATATCTATATCTAGCTCCTCTAAACCTTTAAATAGGGAGTCTATACATTCCTTTTGGTTAAATCCTGTATCGATTATTAAAGACTTATCTTCACCTTTTATTACATAGACATTTATTGCCTTTAGTGGATTATTAGGTAGTACTACTTCTATATTGTATATATCTTCATATAATTTTGAAACCAAATTTTTCACCTCATTTCTTCATAGTAACTATATCTTATTTATTTATTTGGACTTTGTCAAATAAAGCTTTAAAGGGAGACGACATCAGTCATCTCCCTCCTTATTAGTTACCTATCCTTCCATCCACTATTTGGATTATCCTATCTGCCTGCTTAGCTATATCCATATCATGGGTTACTAATATGATGGTCTGGTTAAATCTTTGGGCAGATTCTTTAATTAGATCGATTACCTCTTGGCCAGTTTTTTCATCTAAGTTACCCGTAGGCTCATCTGCTAGGATTATGGCTGGGTTGGTGATTAAGGCCCTGGCTATGGCCACTCTTTGTCTTTGGCCACCGGACAACTCGTCAGGATAATAGGCTAATTTGTCTTCTATATCCAAGGCAGATATTATTTCCCTTAGCCTATTTTCATCTGGTTTTTTCCCATCTAAGTGGGCTGGCATCAGTATATTTTCTAACACCGTATGCTCTGGTAAAAGGTTATAGGCTTGGAACACAAAGCCTATTCTCCTTCTCCTTAAGATGGTAATCTCCTTATCGGTCTTGTCAAAGACAGATTCTCCTTCTAAAAATAACTTTCCATCCGTTGGCCTATCTAAGGCTCCAAGTATATGGAGCAGGGTTGATTTCCCTGAACCAGATTTACCTATTATGGCGTAGAAGTATCCTTCTTCTATTTCAAGATTTACTGATTTTAGAGCCTCTACTCTTAAATCTCCAGTAATATATGTTTTACTTACATTCTCTAACCGTAATAAACTCATTCTTCTCCCCCTATCTTCCTAGATTTCTTATATTATCAATTGGCTGGCTTCTGATTATCTTTCTAATTGGCATAAAATAGGTCAAGGTAATAATGATAAAAATGGCTATAGATACAATTATGTGGAGTTTCCATGGATATAGGTATAAGGGCTGTGGCCTTCCACTGACGAAGGTAATGAGTACAGCCAAGCCTAGAAGTAAATGGCTAATTATTAAGGCAAGTAGACCATATCCAATACCTGATAATAAATATAAGCCTTTAAACTGCCCTTCTGTTACTCCCAAGGCCTGCAATATACCTATTCTTTCCCTTTCCTGTTCAAGTTTTGATAAGGTAGTATTATATAGAATTATTAGTGTAATTATAGCTACAGATATACCCAAGAGGGTCACAATAGCAGTCATATTCAAGGACTTTCCAAATATCTTCTTGTTCTCCTCAATATAATTTGTCAGCTTTACTTCATACTCCCTTGCAACTCTCTTTATGCTAACGTCCACATCTATTTCATTGGCATCCTTATCTATATAGATGTAGGCATAGGTTTTACCATATTTATGTGGATACAAACTAGCTATTAAATAGTCTAAATCTTCTATTGTTAGATAGCCTTTCCCGAAGATA
>JAAYFT010000044.1 GCA_012728125.1 Tissierellia bacterium
GCTATACCATAGGCAACACCTGGTATTAAGAATAATAATGAGATTAAAGTAACTATTCCATTTATAAATGGAGATTGCTCAAGAATTGAACCTGTTTCAGGGTTTCTCAATGGACCATTTTGTGGCAATAATAGAAGTAATATTATAATAATATACACTAATATTGATATACCCGCCCACCTTAATCCTCTGTTTTCTTCTGCAGTTACTTTATCCATGGTAGCCACAGCACTACCCTTATATTCACCAAGTCTTGGCTCAATAATCTTTTCAGTTACTAGGGTACCTACTATGGTTATTAAGAATGTTGATACAAACAGGAAATAAAAGTTAGATGTAGCAGGCACAGAATAATTTCCTTGTAACATTTGAGCAGCTGGTTCTGTTATACCTGATAATAGGGCATCTGTTGGACCTACCATAAGGTTGGCACTAAATCCTCCAGATACACCTGCAAAGGCAGCTGCTAATCCTGCCAATGGATGTCGGCCAAAGCTTAAAAATACTAAGGCTCCTAGAGGTACTAGTACCACGTATCCAGCGTCAGAAGCAATATTGGACATTACTCCAGCAAAAACTACTACTGCTGTTATAAATCTTTTTGGTGTGGATAAAACTAGTTTTCTAAGGGAAGCTTGAATAAGTCCTGTTCCTTCCGCTACCCCTACACCTAGCATAGCAACAAGAACTGTTCCCAAGGGTGCAAAGGATGTAAAGTTGCTTACTGCCTGTGATACCATCTTTCTAATACCTTCAGCATTTAGTAAGCTAATGGCTTCAACTGTAGTTGGAACCATTTCCCCATCTACAAACTTATCGTATGTTGCTGATAAGCCTGTCATTTCAGCTATGGCTGAAATAACTATAACTATTAAGCTAAATATTATAAATAAGGTTACAGGATGGGGTAGTCTATTCCCCGCTCTTTCTACGAAGTCGAGGAATCTACTAAAAAAGCCTTTTTTTGTAGTGTTAACGTTAGATTTTTTCATTTCTGCCTCCTCTTCAAAGTCAAAATTTTAGATTGAACTAATATTTACTTGGCCTAGTAAATATTATAAACAAATAATATTTTCATAATACATTAGTTTACATAATATTTCAATAGTTTTTATACTGGTAAAATTTTCGAAAAAAAATAAAGCTCCCCTATATTCAAAATATAGGGGAACTTTTATTTGAAGGCTTTACATCATTCCACCCATTCCACCCATGCCGCCCATGGCTGCCATTGGGTCTTCTTTTTCTACATCTACTACTGCACCTTCAGTAGTAAGTACCATAGCTGCTACAGATGAAGCATTTTGTAGAGCTGATCTAGTTACCTTAGTTGGGTCAACTATTCCAGCTTCTATCATGTTTACATATCTTTCATTTAATGCGTCGAATCCAATTCCATCTGCTTCTTCTCTTACTTTTTCTACTATTACAGAACCTTCAAGTCCAGCATTAGCTGCAATTTGTCTAACTGGTTCTTCTAAGGCCCTAACGATTATGCTGATACCTGTTCTTTCGTCTCCTTCAGCAGTTTCTAATAGTTTTTCTACAGCTGGTATACTATCTACTAGTACAGTTCCACCACCAGGTACAATACCTTCTTCAACAGCTGCACGAGTAGCTGCTAAAGCGTCTTCTATTCTAAGTTTTCTTTCCTTAAGTTCTGTTTCAGTTGCTGCACCTACTTGGATTACTGCTACTCCACCTGATAGTTTAGCAAGTCTTTCTTGAAGTTTTTCTGCATCAAATTCAGAGTCAGTTTCTTCAAGTTGAGCCCTGATTTGCTTAATTCTATTTTGTATATCTTCTTGTGAGCCTTCCCCATTAACTATAACAGTATTTTCCTTATCTACTTTAACTTTTCCAGCCCTACCTAACATATCAATAGTAGCTTCTTTTAAGTCATATCCTAATTCTTCTGAAATTACAGTTCCACCTGTTAAGATGGCAATATCTTGTAACATTTCTTTTCTTCTATCCCCAAATCCTGGAGCCTTAACTGCAACACAGTTAAATGTTCCTCTCAATTTATTTACTACTAATGTTGCTAATGCTTCACCTTCAATGTCTTCAGCAATGATAACTAGTGGTTTGCTCATTTGTACTATTTGCTCAAGGATTGGAAGGATTTCTTGGATATTTGAAATCTTCTTATCAGTAATTAAAATAAATGGGTCATCATACTCAGCTACCATCTTCTCAGTATCAGTTACCATGTAAGCAGATACATAGCCTCTATCAAATTGCATACCTTCTACTACTTCTAAAGTAGTTCCCATGGATTTTGATTCTTCTACAGTAATTACACCGTCGTTGCCTACTTTTTCCATGGCATCTGCAATTAATTGTCCTATAGCTTCATCTCCAGCAGAGATTGAAGCAACTTGAGCTATTGCTTCTTTTGATTCTACTTCTTTTGAGAATCTCTTAATTTCTTCTACTGCTTTATCAACAGCAGCCCTAATTCCTTTTTGTAATATCATTGGGTTTGCTCCAGCTGCTACGTTCTTTAATCCTTCTCTTATAATAGCTTGAGCTAATAAAGTAGCAGTTGTAGTTCCGTCTCCAGCTACATCGTTAGTCTTTGTAGCTACTTCCTTAACTAATTGAGCACCCATATTTTCATATTTGTCTTCTAATTCTATTTCACGAGCTATAGTAACACCGTCATTTGTAATAAGTGGTGCACCGAATTTCTTGTCTAATACAACGTTTCTTCCCTTTGGTCCCAATGTAACCTTAACAGTATCTGCTAATTTATTTATACCTCTTTCCATTGCACGACGTGCGTCTTCGCCAAATTTAATTTCCTTTGCCATCTATATACACTCCCTTTCAATTTAGTTAATAACTAATAGTTAATAGTGAAAAATTATCTGGGTCTAGTTATGAGTCTAAGATCCTTCGCTTAGGATGACCAATCAGTTATCCACTATTCACTTTTCACTATTCACTGGTTTACTCAACTACCGCCAATATATCAGTCAATTTTAATATTGTTAATTCTTCGCCGTCAACCTTAACTTCTGTCCCTGCGTATTTAGAGAATATAACTTTGTCACCAACTTTAATTTGGTCTTTCTTCTTCTCATCATTTAGAATATCAGCACCGATTGCTACTACTTCAGCCATTTGTGGTTGTTCCTTAGCTGTACTTGGAAGTACTATACCACTTTTTGTCTTTTCTTCTACCTCAACTTTCTTAATTACAAGCCTATCTCCTAATGGTCTAAGATTCATTATACTACCTCCTTATATTAATAATAATATTACTCTTCAGTTTATTAGCACTCAGTGGTGCTGAGTGCTAATATGTACAATATATATGTTACTTAATTAAAAGTATGTAATCAAGTTTCAAATATATCCATTATCAGGCATTTTTTGCTAATTTTACCCTGGTTACCCATATTATTTTATTTTTCTTTATTTTCCTTTGTTTTTCTTAGCTTATCCAAGGAATTTAACCATATTAACTATTATATAATAAATTATTGGGACAAAAATGGCAGGAAGCATATTCCCTACTTTTAGTTTCTTTATTCCTAATATATTAATCCCAATTGCCATAATTAATATACTTCCTACTGCGGACATTTCATTGATTACTTCTGGAGTTAATAAATCTTTTACTAAATTAGCCAACAAGGTAATACTACCTTGGTAGATCAAGACAGGAATTGATGCAAAGGCTACTCCTATACCTAAGGTTGATGAAAATATTATTGCAGAAATACCATCAAGGATAGATTTAGCAAATATGGTTTCATGGTTTCCCTGTATACCAGCTTCTAGGGAACCTACTATGGCCATAGCCCCTACACAATATACTAAAGATGCAGTGACAAAGCCTTTAGCAAAATTGCTATCGTTGCCACCAAACTTATTTTGAAGGCTATTACCTAGATTGTCTAGTCTCTTTTCTATCTTTATTACTTCACCTATTATACTTCCCACTACGATACTGGCGATTACCAGCATAATATTTTGGGATTCGATTGCCCCCATAATTCCAATAACAACTACTGCTAAACCTATTCCATCCATAATAGTATTCTTGTATTCTTCTTTTATTCCTCTTTTTATTATAATACCTAATAGAGAGCCTGCTATGATGGCTATTACATTTACTATTGTGCTTAACATAGAATACCATCCTTCCCAATAAATATTTGTAATTGTATGTTATTCTTAATAGGATATATCATTTTAAGAAAAATTTCCAGAGGAAAAATGGAATTCTTCTAGAGAATTCCATAAATACAATGAAACTATATAGATAAGTAAAAAATGACAAATCTGAATGATTTGTCATTCTTTTATAGTATTTTGGTATACTGAACTATTACGTACTGTAGCTTTGTCATCCTGAGCGTTATCGAAAGATTTTAGCTTACTTAGAATAGATTTTAAACCACCTCTCCATTCCGAATTTGAAGAAGTATAGCCAAGGTAATTGTGAATTATGAATTTTGAATTGTGAATTGACATAAGTTGTCA
>JAAYFT010000045.1 GCA_012728125.1 Tissierellia bacterium
AAGCCTTTGGAGTGTCAAACAAACAGGAGTAGGAATATCCGAAACTGGGCACGATGAACAAGGAAGGAAACATAAACTTTTATAAGGTTTGATTTAAACTTTATAGAGTTTTATAAGTTTTCTGTAACGGAGAAATAAATGGCTGTAAAGGTTATAGAATTGAAATGTATTGGCTGTGGGAAATGCGTTAGAGTATGCCCCTTTGATGCTATAGAAATGAAGGATAAAAAGGCAATAATAACTGATAAATGTACTGCTTGTGGTCAATGTTTAGAAGCATGTCAAGTAGATGCTATCGAAAAGGAAGAGGAAAAGAGAAGGGCAGGCAGTGTTGATATAAATGAATATAGGGGAGTTTGGGTATTTGCTGAACAAAGACAAGGCAACCTATTAAACGTAGCCATAGAACTACTTGGCGAAGGTAGAAAAATTGCTGATGCCTTAAATGTACCTCTATCTGCTGTTTTATTAGGTCATAATGTGGATGATATAGCTGAAAGACTAATAAAATATGGTGCAGATCAAGTCCTTTATGCAGATCATAAGCTATTAGATATATATACAACTGAAGCCTATACTAAAGTAATCTATGACTTAATAAAAGAGAGGAAACCTGAAATTATGCTCTTAGGCGCTACTAATCTAGGTAGAGACCTAGGACCTAGAATATCTGCAAGAGTCCACACAGGTCTGACAGCTGACTGTACAAAGTTAGATGTGGATTTGGAAAATAGGAGACTAATGCAAACCCGTCCTGCCTTTGGTGGAAACTTAATGGCAACTATTATTTGTCCAGACCATAGGCCACAAATGGCAACAGTAAGGCCTGGAGTTATGGAAAAGGCTAAATATGATGAGAATAGGAAAGGTGAGATAGTTAAGTTTAGCCCTGATCTTAAAGAAGAGGATATAAGGGCTAAGGTAGTTGAAGTAGTTAAGGCAGCAAAAGCTATAGTGGCATTAGAAGATGCTAAGATAATAGTTTCTGGCGGTAGGGGATTAGGTAATCCTGAAGGATTTAAGCTTATAAAAGAATTGGCAGACAAACTTGGAGGAGTAGTAGGAGCTTCCCGTGCTACAGTAGATGCTGGCTGGATTGAACAAAGCCACCAAGTAGGTCAAACTGGCAAAACCGTTAGGCCATCCCTTTATGTAGCCTGTGGTATATCAGGAGCCATTCAACATTTAGCTGGTATGCAAGAATCCAAGGTTATAGTAGCTATAAATAAGGACCCTGATGCCCCAATATTCAAGGTAGCTGATTTTGGCATTGTAGGAGATCTATACGAAGTTATACCTGAACTTATCGAAGCTTTAGATGATGTAGACGATATAGTAGAAAGGTTTAAAGCTGTAAGTCAAGGAGCTTAATATATTTTTAAGAATTAGCGGTCTTTTGACCGTTAATTATGAATTTTTCAAAGTTTCTGAAAGGTTTACAAAGAAATCCCCTTGTGTTATAATTTCATTAAAATGATAAATAAATGGCAATATCTTTGCCAATTATTATGGGGAGGTTTTGTACAATGTCAAAAGAAAATTTAAATCCATTGGAAAGTGCTCAGAAACAAGTTAAAAAAGCTTGTGATGCACTAAACCTTGGAAATGATGTGTATGAACTATTAAAAGAACCACAAAGAATCATTGAAATTTCAATCCCAGTGAAGATGGATGACGGGACTTTAAAGGTATTTAAAGGCTATAGGTCAGCTCACAATACTGCTATAGGACCTGGTAAAGGCGGAATTAGATTCCATCCAGGAGTAAATGCAGACGAAGTAAAGGCTCTATCTATTTGGATGACTTTTAAATGTGGTGTTATGGGTGTACCTTATGGTGGAGCAAAGGGTGGAGTTACAGTTGACCCACTTCAACTATCACAAGGTGAATTAGAAAGACTATCTAGAGGTTATATCCAAGGCCTTCACAAGTACTTAGGAGAAAAAATAGACATACCAGCACCAGACGTTGGAACAAACGGACAGGTTATGGCTTGGATGGTTGACGAATATATAAAATTAACTGGCCATGATGCATTGGGAGTTATTACTGGTAAACCAGTTGCATGGGGCGGCTCAGAAGGAAGAAACGAAGCTACAGGCTTTGGAGTTTCCGTTATAGCTAGGGAAGCTGCTAGAGAACTAGGTATAGACATAACTAAATCAAAAGTTGCTATTCAAGGATTTGGTAATGTTGGTAGATATACAGTTAAGAACGTTCAAAAACAAGGTGCTAAGATCGTTGCAATAGCTGAATGGGCACCATCAGTTGGAACTTATGCATTATATAATGAAGATGGTTTAGATTTCAATGACATGTTAGAATACTTTAATGAAAACAGAAATCTAGTAAATTATCCAAAGGCTGAAATGATTAGCTTAGATGATTTCTGGAAACTTGATGTTGATATATTAATCCCTGCTGCATTAGAAAATGCTATTACTGAAGATGTAGCTAAAGTAGTTAAGGCTAAACTAATCTGTGAAGCAGCTAACGGACCTATTACTCCAGGAGCAGATGAGGTACTAAAAGAAAGAGGAATAACTGTTACACCAGACATCTTAACAAATGCAGGTGGAGTTACAGTTTCATACTTTGAATGGGTACAAAACCTATATGGCTACTACTGGTCAGAAAAAGAAGTAGAAGAAAAACAAGAAGTTGAAATGGTTAAGGCATTTAATGCTATTTGGGAATTAAAGAATGAATACAATGTAACAGTAAGAGAAGCTGCTTACATGCTATCAGTTAAGAAGGTAGCTGAAGTAATGAAATTAAGAGGATGGTATTAATATAAAAAACTGGCGAAAGCCAGTTTTTTTATTACCCTTCTTGACAGAAAAAATTATATTCTTTATAATAAATTAGTTACCGACTAGTCGGTCGGACTAGTTGGTTGCCAATTTATTATAGAAATAGGAGGGTAATATGTTATCGAGACTTAGTGTTAAGAAACCATATACAGTAGTTGTAGCAGTGATTTTAGTATTAATCCTAGGAAGTATATCCTTTATAAATTTACAAACAGATTTACTTCCCAGCATAGAATTGCCTTACTTAGTTATTATGACCACTTACCCTGGAGCCAGTCCAGAGGAAGTAGAGATGGTAGTAACTAGGCCTATTGAACAAGTAGTGGCCACAGCAAGTAATATAAAAAACATCAATTCAATATCTAGTGAAAACACCTCCATAGTTATATTAGAGTTCAATAATGATGTGAATATGGACTCCAGTATAATTGAGATTAACGGGAGTCTTGATTTAATAAAGAGTGCGTGGAATGACTCCGTTGGTACACCAATGATAATCAGATTAAATCCTGATATGCTGCCTATAGGAATCTTTTCAGTAGATATGGAGGATATGGATGTAGTAGAAATATCTGACTTTGTAGATTCAAGAATAATACCAGAACTGGAAAGTATAGAGGGAGTGGCTTCTGTTTCAGGAGTTGGATTAATTGAAGAGAATGTAGAAGTTTTTATTAATCCAGACAAAATAGATGACCTAAATAGAAGAATTTTAGATAAGGTAGATTCAAAATTAGCAGAAGCCGAAGCAGAGTTAAAGAAAGCCAAAAATGAAATAGAAGATGGAAAAGAAAGATTAAATACGGAAGAAAGGACACAAAGGGAAAGGCTTGAAGAAGGGGAAAAAGCATTAAATCTAGCTAAAGACCAAATTGCTCAGGGAGAAGCTGGTATCAATGCTGGTATACTGGAGTTAAATAAAAATATTGGAGAGGTCCAAGACCTGTTAAATGAACTCAATGAAAAGGAAGAAGAACTAAAGGCCAGTGAAAACCTTTTATTAGAACAGGGAGACCAGCTATCTCAGGAGGATAGAATAAAACTATTGGCTATCCAAGAGAGTCTAAAACAGCTATCTCAAAGCAAAATAGAAGCAGAAATGGGACTTAAGACCTTACAAGCTAAATTGGAAGAATTAGAGCTCCAAAAAGCTTCACTTGAAGAAAAGAAGCTAGAGTTAAGTTTACAAGAGAAGCAAATAGTAGAAGGAAAATCTATCTTAGAAGCAGAAATGAATAAGGCCAGGGCTCAACTTGTTGAGGGAGAAAAGGTCCTAAATGAAAAATTAGATGAGTTTGAAGAGGCCAGGGAAGAAGCCTTTAAGAAAGCATCCTTAGAAGGTGTTATTACAAGTAAAATGATTTCAGGCATGCTTGCAGCACAGAACTTTTCCATGCCTGCAGGCTATGTATCAGAAGAAGGTATAGACTATTTAGTCAAAGTTGGAGATAAAATAAAGGACATAGATGAGATTAAAAACCTGCTACTTTTCGATACAGGAGAAGAAGGAATAGGAAAGATCTATTTAAAAGATGTGGCTGATATCGATTATAAGGATAATTCTGAGGAAGTTTATGCAAAGATCAATGGAAATAACGGAGTAATACTGACTTTCCAAAAACAAAGCAATTATTCTACAACAGAAGTATCAAAGAACATTGAAAAGAAGATGGAGGAATTAAGGGTTAAATATGAAGGGCTAAACTTTACAACCCTAATGGACCAGGGCATATATATTGGTATAGTTATAGATTCAGTCCTAGACAATCTAGTATATGGTGGAATACTGGCAATCCTTATACTTATAGTGTTTTTAAGGGATATAAAACCTACCTTTGTCATTGCCCTATCTATACCTATAAGCTTAATATTTGCCATTGCCATGATGTATTTCACAGGAGTTACCCTAAACCTTATATCCTTGGCGGGCTTGGCACTAGGTGTTGGAATGCTGGTAGATAACTCCATAGTAGTTATTGAAAATATTTATAGATTAAGAAATGAAGGCATGTCTCCTATTAAGGCAGCCATAGAAGGAGCCAAGGAAGTAGGTGGAGCTATTATGGCATCTACACTGACTACAGTATGTGTATTCCTGCCTATAGTGTTTACAAAGGGAATCTCAAGGCAACTCTTTGTAGATATGGGTCTAACAATAGCCTATTCCTTACTAGCAAGTCTTATAGTAGCTTTATCCTTAGTGCCTTCCATGGCATCAACAATACTAAAGAATACTAAGGAAAAGGAAGATAGGTTATTTGATAAGTTCTTAGGCTTTTATGAAAAAATACTTAGATGGTCCCTATCCCATAGAGCCATCGTTATAGTAGGAGTAACCCTATTATTAGGCCTTAGTGGATACTTAGCAGTATCCATGGGAACAGCCTTTATTCCAGAAATGGAAACTCCACAAATGTCATTAACCTTAGAAATGCCAAAGGAAAGTTCATTTAAAGATACTGTAGAAATGTCTGACCTTGTAATAGATAGGATTATAGATATAGAAGATGTAGAAACTATTGGTGCCTTCCATGGTCAAGGAATGGTAAGTTTTGGACAACAAGGTAATAGTACTGGCAATACTATGTCCATGTATATTATTCTCAATGAGAATAAGAAAATGACCAACTTGGAAATAGAAAAAGAGATACTAGAAAGAACCAAGGACTTAGACTGTAAGATAAGTGTAAATACTTCTAATATGGATATGAGTGCCTTAGGAGGCTCTGGTATAGAGGTCCTAGTTAAAGGTAGAGACCTGGATGGTTTAAGAGATGTAGGATATGAAATAGGAGCAATCTTAGAGTCAGTAGAAGGAACTAAAGATATTAGGGTTGGAGAAGGTGACAGTTTAGAGGAAATAAGGATTACTGTAGATAAGGAAAAGGCCATGGAGAAAGGCCTAACAGTTGCACAAGTATTTAGCGAGGTCAACTCTTTGTTAGCCAAGAGTAAATCTGCAACTACTTTGACAGTTTCAAATAAGGATTATCCAGTAATAGTTGTAGATGGAGAAAGTAAAAACTTAACTACTGAGGATATAAAGGACTTAAGTATTAAGGTAAACAGAGATGGAGAAGAATCAGAAGTAAAAATAGGGGATATTGCAAAGGTTACTGAAGAAGTCGGACCTACATCTATTAGGAGAAAGGACCAGGAAAGATATATATCTGTAAGGGCTAGTATAGATAAGGACTATAATATAGGACTAGTGAGCCGTGACTTTGAGGATAAACTAGAGGAATATAAGCTGCTAGCAGGCTATTCCATTGAGCTAGCAGGTGAAAATGAAATAATCAAAGAATCCATGAGGGATTTAATCTATATGATCCTACTGGCCATAGCCTTTATATATTTAATCATGGTGGCTCAATTCCAATCCCTACTATCGCCATTTATAGTTATGTTCACTATCCCATTGGCCTTTACAGGAGGACTATTGGCATTAGTAATTACAGGACATGAAATTAGCTTGATTGCTATGCTAGGGTTCTTAGTCTTATCTGGAGTAGTAGTAAATAATGGTATAGTATTTGTGGATTATACTAACCAATTGAGAGAAAGGGATATAGAAACAAGAGAGGCCCTAGTATTAGCTGGCAAGACTAGGATGAGGCCAATTCTTATGACTGCCATAACTACTATTTTAGGTTTATCAACCTTGTCCTTAGGGGTAGGAGTAGGTGCAGAGATGGTTCAACCTTTAGCCATTACAGCCATCGGTGGTTTGACTTATGCTACAATACTTACCTTAGTTGTAGTCCCAGTAATGTATAGCTTATTTCACAAGAAGAAAATAAGGAATTTCTCCCTAGAAGGAGATGAGTAATATGATAAATAATGATTATTCAGAAAAGGAAATAGCAATCTATAATGGCTTGATATCTCTGATGAAGGAGGGGGCCAACCCCTACTCCATCAAGGTATCAGATATAGCTGAAGCTGCTAATATCGGAAAGGGAACTATTTATGACTATTTTGATACCAAGGAAGAAGTCATATCTAAGGCTATTATTTTCAATATGACTAATGAAATAAAGAACGCCTTTAACAGGGTTAAGAGCAAAGACAACTTTAAGGACAGATTTTATGAGATCCTGAATATTATAGAAGAAAACCTAGGGAACAAGCTTTCAACTATCAATATTTTATTGTCAGCAGGTGGCATTGAAAAGTTTTATGAGTATTTATTAGATACTAAATACAATATAAAGCGCTTCATTGTTTTGATTAACTGGGAGATAAGTGAGTTTTTACAGATGGGAATTGAAGAAGGGGTAATAAATACAAAAGAGAATAGTTTTTATCAAATAATGGCTGTTCATGGTGTGATTTCATTCTTTTCCCACTATATTAACCAAAGAGAATTATATTCAGACATAGAAGTTAAGGCAGCAAAGGATACAGCATACAAAATGCTTTTAAAGGCTTTAAATTAAAAAACTGGCTAAGGCCAGTTTTTTTTATTAGAATAAGGGTAAACTATTCATTGTATTTAAGATTATAATGAAGAAGGAGAATAATATGAAGTATCATATAATCGAAGAAAATAATAAGATAATATTGAAGGATATGAAAAATTTCAACCCTAAGCATATCTTTGAATGTGGCCAAGCCTTTAGATGGACTCTTGAGGATGATTCATCTTACACCACCATTGCCTATGGCAGGGTCCTCAATGTAAAAAGACAAGGGGAGGATATAGTTCTATCTGGTACAGATCTAGATGATTTCAATAATATCTGGTATGAATATTTTGACTTAGGCAGGGATTATGATGAAATAAAAAGGGAATTATCTAAGGATGAAGTGTTAAGAGAGGCCATTAAGTTTGGTGAAGGTATCAGGGTATTAAATCAAGAACCCTTTGAGACTTTAATATCCTTTATAATATCGGCTAATAATCAAATTCCTAGGATAAAAAGATCTATTGAGCTAATAGCCAAACATTATGGAGAGGAAATTGAAGGAACAGACTATTATAGCTTCCCAAGTGCAGATAAATTGGCTACAGCTAAACCAGAAGATTTAAAGGAAATATGTAGGGTCGGCTTTAGGGCAGAGAGGATAGTAGAGACTTCAAAGATTATAGCCAAGGGAGACCTAGACTTAAATGAGATATACAACTTATCCAGGGAAGAAGGTAAAAACCTCTTAATGACCTTGCCTGGAGTAGGGCCTAAGGTTTCCGATTGTATCCTACTATTTGCCTTTAAGAAGGCAGATGCTTTTCCTGTAGACGTATGGGTCAAGAGGGTAATGGAACATTTTTATTTAAAGGAAGAAACCAATGTAAAACTAATAGGTCAGTATGGGGCAAAGCTCTTTGGCCATCTTGCAGGTTTTGCACAGCAATATCTATTCTATTATGCTAGGGAACTAGG
>JAAYFT010000046.1 GCA_012728125.1 Tissierellia bacterium
AGGATGACTTAAAAGAAGATGGTTATGAATTAATTATCCATGAGTTTACAGACTATCAGGCTCCAAATAATCTTCTATTTAATAAAGAGTTAGATGCCAATATGATTCAGCACGATTATTTTTTACAATCATTTAATAAAGCCAATAATTCCGATTTAGTAACTGTTCAGCCTATATACCATGCCACTTTTGCCTTATACTCAAAAGACTATACTACAATCGATGAAATACCAAATGGCGCTAGTATCACTTTGCCAGATGACTCAACTAATTTAAGTAGGGCTTTATACTTACTAGGCCAAGCAGGACTATTAACATTTAAGGACAATAAAACAGTTGGCTTAACTCTAGAAGATATTGAATCTAATCCTAAAAACCTACAATTAGATGACCAAGTACCCTTAACTAGCTTAGCTCAAAGATATACGGAAACAGGCCTTGCCATTATGTATCCTACTTATGCTAAAAGCTTGGAGTTAGTAGGTGATGAACAAAGATTATTTGTAGAAAAACAAGACCAAGTTACTGAAGGATATGCAATTTCCTTAGTTGCTAGAAATGATAATAAGGATAGCGAGAAAATAAAAGTCTTAATTAAGCATATAACCAGTGTTAAGGTAAGACAGTTTTTAATATATGAATATAGTTGGGCAAGTAGTCCTGCCTTTTAGTAATATTTTACTATAATGGATACTTGAAACACCTAACATGAACTTAATAAATCTAAGTAACTAAAAACGCTAGGTATAAGCCTAGCGTTTTTGAGTTGCAGTATTCCAAAATTATTTATTTATTTCGATTTTACCACCACTATAAGACCCATCATCATAGTTCTCATTAAATCTGATGCCACTAGCATCTAGGTCACGTTCTTCAAGTCTCTTTTTAATACCTTCCTTATTTTTATTTCTTTCAAAAGGATTAGTTGTTTGTTTTACACCTTCAACTATTTCATACCATTTTTCAAAAGGAATACCAATTCCTATTTCGTTTTCCTGCCAATTTGCAACTAATCTAGTTCCTGGACATAATAAGGTGATATTAATATCTTTTGTATTGTATGGATATGTAGTCAAGTCTTGGCAAACTGCCTGTAGTCCAACAGTTCTCAAATTATTAGTATAACCATTGAAATATCCATGTCCTTGTATTAGTCTCATAATATTATAGGGACTACTTACAACAACTACAACATCAGGATCAAGTTTAAAATCTTCAAGAGGCATTACTGCTATGCCAGCTGGTTCTTCTTTTAAGAATAGCATTTGGTCACTAATGCTTTTAGATGTTTCCACATCATGATAGATATTTTTACTAAATCTAGCCTTACCACTTGCCATTGGCTCAGGTATTTCTTTCATCTTTAAAGCCATTGCTCCATTGGGGCAACCCATATTTTCTTTAGTGAGTTTCATAGCCTTACCTCTACTTGCTAGTTGGACAGAGTTGCAATAGGTTACTTTACGATCTCTTTGTGGAACTTCAAAATTATCGAACTCTTCTTTATCAAAGAAAAATTTGATTCCTACAGGTTTCCTATCTAAATCCAAGTAAGATTCAATAAGGTTTACACTAAGTTTAATATCCATTTTACCCCTCCAAACTATTAAAATTTCAGTTAATTTTTATTATAGCATCTATGTATAGCAAAGATTAATAGATATTCTTTATGGAAGGGGATTTAGTATTGATGTAATTAATACATATAATGGTAAGATGACGAATATAATAGGTCTCTATATTGTATATATGAAATGGCTTTGATAAAATGAAGATATAGACTTGAGTCAGGTTAATTACATTAATAATATTTATGAAAATTTTAATCAAATTTTAATCTTTCTCAAAATATATTTAAATATTATATTGCTATACTAAAACCATATTAAAGAATAGGAGGTTTTAATATGGTTACTTTAGAACAAGTGGAAAAATTAAGAGAGTATGCTAATATTTCTTATGAAGAAGCAAAGAAAGTCCTAGAAGAGACTAATGGGGATATTTTAGAAGCTATAGTAAAGCTTGAAAAGGAAAATCGCATAGCGGCACCAGAAGGTGGATATTACAATTCAAGGGATAGAAGCCAAGAAGGCCATGAGAATGGCAAGGAAGAATATGAAAATAAGGCTCCTAATAGTGGAGAGGGTGCAAGCTTTGGTGAACTATTAGGAAGGTTTCTAAGATGGTGTGGAGACTTAATTAGCAGGGGTAATGTTAACAGTTTTGTAGTTACAAAAGGTGACGAAAAGGTAATGTCAATTCCAGTTACTATACTGGTAATACTTTTGGTATTCACATTTTGGATAACCATTCCTCTAATAATAGTAGGTCTATTCTTTGGATACAAATATAAGTTTGTAGGTCCAGATTTAGGTAAAGAAAATGTAAACCGTGCTATGGATTCAGTTGCAGAAGCAGCTGAGAACTTAATAAAGGAAGTAAAAGGTGAGAAATCAAATGGAGAGGATTCTAATAATTGAAGATGAAGAAAAAATAGCTCGTTTCATTGAATTAGAGCTTAAATATGAAGGTTATGAAGTTGAAAAGGCATTTAATGGAAGGGATGGGTTGGAACTTGCGACAACCCAACCCTTTGACCTTATTTTGCTCGATATTATGTTGCCAGAATTAAACGGAATTGAAGTTCTTAGAAGAATTCGCAAGGTCTCCAATATACCTATTATACTTTTAACTGCTAGAGACGCTGTTGTAGATAAGGTTGCGGGACTTGACAGCGGGGCAGATGATTATATAACAAAGCCCTTTGCCATTGAAGAACTACTGGCTAGGATTAGGGTAGCCCTAAGAAATAGGACGAATGGCAGCACTAAGAAGGATTTAACGGAGCTTTCCATTGGATCATTAATCCTTGATCCAACAAAAAGAGAAGTACTAGTGGATGAGACTATTATTGATTTAACAAAAAGAGAATTTGATTTACTTCAATACTTACTAGAGAATAAAAATATAGTTTTGAGTAGGGAGACTATACTCCA
>JAAYFT010000003.1 GCA_012728125.1 Tissierellia bacterium
GCACGCCGCCAGCGTTCGTCCTGAGCCAGGATCAAACTCTCATTAAAAAGTTTGATTAGCTCTTAAATGACTTACGTCATGTGTTTATTATTCAAAGTTTCACACTGTTTAGTTGTCTTGGTTCATGGTTCCCTCTTGCGAGGTCACTTACTTAGTATAGCAAGTTTTTGTTTTTTTGTCAACACCTTTTTTTATTTTTTATTTTTATAGTTGATGTCGTTTTGTGCTGAGTCATTTAGTGCTGACAATTAAAAACTATACACTGTTTTTTTATTTTTGTCAATATATTTTTTGTTTTTTATTTAAAATTATTTTATTTCTGTTATACTTAATATTATAAATAAGTAGGGGATAGAGATAATTTGCTTCTTTTTAACTTTGTGAATCAGGTATTATTTGTGTATAATATATTAGAATATTACTGAGGGGTGTTTTTATGGATTTTAGACAATTAGAAACCTTTGTAGAAGTTGCAAAACTAAAAAGCTTTTCTAAAGCTGCAGAAAAACTTTATATTACTCAACCTACAGTCACCAATCATATTCAAAACTTAGAAAAGGAATTAGGTACACTATTGATAAATAGGCTTGGTAAAACTATTACATTAACTCATGCTGGCAATCTACTCTATACCTATGCCATCAATATATTAAATACTTGTGATAAAGCTAAATTTGAATTAGCCACATATAAAGGGAAAATCCAAGGTCATATACATATTTATTCCAGTTCTGTACCAAGGAATTATTTATTACCTAATGTTATTAAAAGTTTTTTAAATGTTTATCCTGATGTAACTTTTACAATTGGCAATAAAGATTCGAAAAAAGTTATCAAAAGTATTTTAGAGGGTGAAACCGACTTTGGCATCTTAGGTGCAAAATATTCTTCCAATAATATAAAGTATTTAGACCTAATGGATGATGAGCTCTTGTTAATTACTCCTAATACTGATGAATTCTCTTTTGAAAACCTATCTGAATTAGACAAGGATGTACTATTTAAAGAAAAGTTTATCTTTAGGGAAGAAGGGTCTGGTACTAGGGCCTTAGTAGAGGAAGTTTTACAGAAATCAAAAATCCCTTTAGATAGAATAAATATAGTTTCATACGTAGAAGATCCCAATATGGTAAAAGAATTGGTTTCTCTAGGTGTAGGCTTAAGTTTTATATCTAAAAGAGCTATTAAGAGCGATTTAGATATTGGAAAGTATAAAGCTTTTTACATTAAGGGTTTAAAATTTACAAGGAAATTTTACTTTGCCTATCATAAAAATAGACAACTATCACCTCTTAATGAAAAGTTTAGAGACTTTATGCTTAAATTTACAAAAGACCAAGAAATTTAACTTTCCTGGTCTTATAATTTTATTATATTATTTTTATAGGCGAATATTGCAGCTTGAACCCTATCGTTTAGTTCAAGCTTTTTAAATATATTGGATACATGGTTTTTTACAGTTTTTTCACTTATATATAACCTTTCTGCTATATCCTTATTGTTTAATCCTTCTGCTATTAACATAAGTACTTCATATTCCCTATTAGTTAGAGAATTTATTTGTTCTATACTTTTATCTTCCATACTATCATCAGAAGATGCACTAACCAAATCAGCAACACTTGATTGTATGTAGTTTTCACCCTTTGCAACTCTACGAATCCCTTCTATTAAACTATTGGCACTAGAATCCTTTAACATATACCCATTTGCTCCTAGTTTTAGTGTTTTTAAGATATATTCCCTATCTTCATGTATGGTAAGAATAATTACTTTTGATGTTATACCCATATCTTTAAATCTTCTTAATGCTTCAATGCCATTTGTTTTTGGCATATTTATATCCAATAATATAATATCCGGTTCCAGTTTTGATGCCAATTCAAAAGCTTCTTCACCATTATTAGCTTGTCCAACTACATGTATATCCTCTTCCAATTCAAGTATTTGCTTGATCCCTTCTCTAATTAGTGCATGATCATCAGCAATTAATACACTTATTCTTTTACTTCTCATTGTTCAACCCCTCGCTTAATGGTATAGATATAGATATTTTAGTTCCCATTTTATTAGAAGATGTGATATTGAAACTACCATTTAACAGTTCTACTCTTTCCCTGATATTCATTAATCCAAAGCCGCTATTGATAGGGTTATGTCCTCGTTTTAGATCATCTAAATTGAAACCAATTCCATCATCAGATATCACTAAATTTATTCTATTTAAAGATCTTTCAATTGATACTGAAGCTGTAGTTGCCTTAGAATGTTTTCTTATATTACTTAATGATTCCTGGGTTATTCTAAACAAAGCTATTTGGATCGTTGATTGAATATTATTAATTGAACCGATTGTTCTTAAATTGACCTTAATTCCTGTATCCTCTTGAAAAATTGATATGTATCGTTCTAATGTTGGAATTAAGCCAAGGTCATCTAAGGACATGGGCCTTAAATCATATATTATCTTTCTTACATCTTTTAAAGTAAGTCTAATAACATCCTTTAAACTATTTAACTCCCTTTTAGTTCTATCAGTGTCTAGTTCTATTAACCTTTCACACAATTCTGCCTTAACTATTACATTAGCTAAGGACTGGGCTGGACCATCATGTATCTCCCTAGCAAGTCTAAGCCTTTCTTCTTCTTGGGCTTCAATTATCTTAATGCCTAAAAAGTGCTTTTTACTTAATTCATCAACCGTTTCTACTATATTTTCTGCATTCCCCATTAAATATTCGGTGGCAACACTTATTTGCTTATTTAGATTTTCAGCCTTTTTTAATACCTCTAAGGCATTTTTATATCTTAATTCTAATTCGTTTCTTCTTTCTATTAAGTTTTTTTCTTCTTCCCTTTTTAAGAGTAGATTTATTCTAACTTCGTTTGCTAAATCATAAGCTTCTTTAATATCATCTTCGCTAAATAAATGGAAATTTTTGCTCTTATATGATAAATCCTTCCAACATCTTCTATTAAGTTCTTCCAGCTTTTCTATCTGTTCAAATATATCTTTAACTTTAATTTGTAGGCTTTTTAGCTCCTCTTCAATTCTATTACATTCTTCTCTAGAATAATTTACAATTTCAAATACTTCGTCTTTACTTTTAATAATAGTATTAATGGTAGCTTCTAATATCTCATTTAGTCTATTAATAGAAATTTGATTGTTTTTCATTTCCCTTTAGACCTCAAGCTTCTCAATTTCATCTATTTCATCGTCAGTTAAAACTTTTTCTAAATCAATTAAAATGAGAAGTCTCTTATCATCTAACTTCCCAACACCTGAGATATATCTTTTATCTACACCACTAATGAAAGATGGAGCAGGATCTATTTGTTCATCACTAACCCTAATAGTTTGAGATGCTTCATCTACTATAAATCCAACTTCCTTTTCATTAAGTGTTATTACAATAATTCTTGTATCCTTAGTAATATTTTTTTCTCCTAAGTTTAATCTTTTCTTTAAGTTTATTACCGGTATGACCTTACCCCTGTAATTAATCACTCCCTCTATAAAACTTGGAGTGTCAGGTAAAGAAACTGCTTCTTCATAAGGGCCTATTTCTTTAACATTCATAATATCAATACCAAACTCACTTTTGCCCAATTTAAAGACAACATATTGGTTTTCAGCCATAATTAAACCTCCTTTATAAATTATTTTATATATCCAAATTAGTTCTATAACTAATATAGTCTAAAATCGTCTACCTAAAGAATTTAATATGGCCTTTTCTAATAATATACCATATTTCTCACTTTTCTTTTTAGCCTCATTCAAATACCTTTTTAGCCCTTTGTTAAAGTCTAATTTTTCACTAAAAAGGACTAGCTCCAATGAAGCTCTAATTCTATTAATAACAAAATCCTCACTCTTATCCCAATTATTTTTAATTGAATCTACGATTACCATGCAAAGGGCTTGTATTACTTTATTACTATTATATCCTTTTTTTGTCAAAGAATCTATATCAACTGATATATCTATATAATATTTTCCTTTTTCTCTAGCCTCCTGTAAGATTCTCCTTGTATATCCTAATAAGCATCCAATTTCTAAACAATGACCGCAAAAGTTTTCACCTAAGCAAAGGTCATCTAATATCTCCTTAAGGTTCTTTGTTTGTTCATAAAGGTTTGCAGCAGCCTTTCTAACTGGTGATTCCCCAAGTTTTCTTTTTCTTATTAAATGATCTATTAAATAAAGTTCTATAGCCAATATTACTATAAAGTAAAGTAATAGGTTAATTAATGTTATATACTCTTTTGATACTGTATTAAATAGTTTTAAAGTACCAAAAAATATAAAAACTATAGAAGATACAATTTTGACTGCTATGTCAGGTACCTTATCCCCTATTTTACTTCCAATGAATATACCCATGGCAGAAGTAGCTACCATACCTAAAGTTGTACCTATCAATATAAATAACTGAAAGTTTCCTTCCGAAGATAAGGTCATAGCAGTTAATTGGGTCTTATCTCCTAGTTCTCCTATAAAGAATGCTAAAGCTACAGTCAAAACCGGGTTCATCCCCTTGTTGTTATCTATTTCCTCAGTATCACTATCTCTTAATGCCATGATACCGAAAAATACAAACATAATTCCTGCTATAAGCTGAATCAAGTTCATTGGTACAACCTTAGATAAAAAACTTCCCATAACGATGGCAATTCCATGATTACATAATACACCTAATATTACACCTAGTATTACTTCCTTTACACTATATTGAGTTGCAAAAGTCATGGCAATAATTTGTGTTTTATCTCCCATCTCTGCAGCAAAGATTAGTGCAAAAGCTCTCAACATTTCCTTTAGCATATGGTTTCTTCCTTTCTAATTATAAAAGACTTTTAGCTAATATTAGCTAAAAGTCAATTATTTCTTTAGTTATTATTGATTCTAGTCAATTTACTATCATATACTAGCTTGCCATTTTTTATTACCTTATCTACATGGTTTATTCCAAAATGATAGATAATGTATTCAAGATTTGGAGCGTCGAATATTACTATGTCTCCTTGTTTGTCTACCTCTATGCTACCTACTTTTTCTCCTAAACCTAAAGCCGCAGCCCCATTTATGGTTACAGCAGTTATTACCTCCTCTGGGGTCAGTTTCATAATCAATGATGCAAAACTCATTATAAGCTGTAAGTTCTCAGTAGGGCAGCTTCCTGGATTATAATCTGTAGATAGGGCTATGGCAACGCCTTCTTCTAAGATCTTCCTTGCCCTTGCAAATTTCCCTGTTTGCAAGTTAAAACTAGTACCTGGTAATAAGTTTGCAATAACGCCTTTTTTGGCCATTTCCTTAATCCCTTTATCTGACGCAGCTATCAAATGATCTGCTGTTATGCAGTTTAACTCTGCAGCCAATTCTGCACCACCTAAAGGCTCTATTTCATCAGCATGGAGTTTTAACCCCATTCCATGCTCCTTTGCAGCTTGTAGAATCCTCCTAGATTGGTCTATGGAAAAAACGCCTTCTTCACAAAATACGTCACAGAACTTTGCCAAGTTCTTCTCTGCCACTTTAGGCAACATATCTTCAATTATTATGTCCACAAAGGCATCTGGGTTATTCTTATATCTTACAGGTATTGCATGGGCGCCCATAAAGGTAGATACAATATCTACTGGATGGTCTTCATTTAATTTTTTGGCCACTTCCAATTGTTTTATTTCTGTAGAAAAGTCATCTATACCATAACCGCTTTTTGCTTCAACAGTTGTCACCCCATAGGAAAGCATAATGTCTAAACTCTTCTTAGCTTTTTCATATAATTCATCAAAAGTAGCTTCCTTTGTAGCTTTAACAGTGGAGTGAATCCCCCCACCTGCAGCTAAAATCTCTAAATAGGACTTACCCTTTAATTTCATTGCTAATTCGTTTTCACGAGATCCACCATGGACTAAATGGGTATGGGAATCTATTAGTCCTGGTGTAACAGTTTTTCCTTTCCCATCTAATATTGTAGTATTTTCATCTACTTCTATGTGGGAGGGCAGGTCTCCTTCTCCCACATAGATGATTTTTTCACCAGATAAAGCTATTATCCCATTATTAATGATTCCGATATCCTTCATATCATCAAGGGTTCTAGCTTTATTTTCACCCCTTAGGGTTATTAGGTTATCTATATTTTTTATAACTAAAGTGGCTTTCATCTTATCACCTATTCCATCATTCTTTTTTCTAAGATTTGGCTATAGTCAAAGTTCTCCAGCCTTAAGTAATAATCTGCCACATCGATCATTGCTGCCATAGGAACCAAACCTATTATTTCACTACCTATAACATTAACTCCATATCTCTTTGCTTCCCTTTCTATAACGTCAAAAACTCTATACAAGGGTGTCTTAGTATAATCTACCATATTCATAGTTACTTGCACAATATTTCTTTCCTTTATTTCTATGCCTAAAGCTTTACAATATTTAAAGCCACCACTACTGGCCCTTATGGCTTTAGCGATATTCCTTGCAATATTAATATCATCAGTTGCCAAATTTACATTGAAAGCCACTAGAGGCATCCTTGCACCTACTGCTGTTACACCTGCTCTTACATTTAATTCCCTAGGGCCAAAATCAGGTTCCCAGCCTTCCTGTTTTAGTTTTTCAGCCATTCCTTCGTATTGTCCCCTTCTAACATCGGCTAAGTTTTCTCTACTGGGACTGGTTGCTGATTTTTCATATAGGTATACAGATATACCTAGTTCTTCTCCTATTCTCTTACCAAGCCTTTTTGATAGCTCAACACACTCTTCCATAGTTACATCTGATATTGGTATTAAAGGTATTACATCAGTTGCTCCCATTCTAGGATGTTCACCAGTATGGTTTCTCATATCTATTAATTGAGATGCCACTTTACAAGCATTAAAAGCAGCTTCTATTACTTTTTCAGGTTCTCCTATGAAGGTAACTACAGTTCTATTATGGTCTTTATCCATAGAATAATCCAATAACTTTACTTCGTCGGCCTTCCTAATTTCATCTACTATTTTTTCAACTACTTCTTTATTTCTACCTTCACTAAAATTAGGTACACATTGAATAATTCTAGCCATTACAATCCCCCTTATTTCAGCTTACTATACTCTTTTTCTACTAACTCCTTAACTAAATCATCATTTGCTATATAAGGTAAAGTTATATGGTCAGAGTCTTTAAACTTGTTATTATAGTCGATGCATGTGGAAATTGAATTTTCATTCCTAGCCCAAGCTCTCCTTGCAACACCACCCATTACATCCCAAAGCATGGCTGTTTTTAGAATTTCATCAACCCTATCACTTCCATCTAAAACCATTCCAAAACCACCGTTTATAGCCTTGCCTATGCCTACTCCTCCTCCATTGTGTAGGGCTACTAGGCTCATACCCCTGGCTGCATTACCTGCGAAGCAGTGGGTTGCCATATCTGCCATTATATTGCTACCATCTTTAATATTGGCTGTTTCCCTAAATGGGGAATCAGTACCTCCAGTATCATGGTGGTCTCTACCTAACATAATAGGACCTACTTCTCCATTTCTAACCATTTCGTTGAATTTTAACGCTATTTTCAACCTACCCTCAGCATCTTGATATAGTATCCTAGCCTTTGAACCAACAACTAAATTGTTTTTCTCAGCGTCCCTTATCCAAATATAATTGTCCCTGTCTTGGCCTCTCCTATCTTTATCTATACAATCCATAGCTGCCTTATCTGTCTTGATTAAATCTTCATGTTTTCCACTTAAGCACACCCATCTAAAGGGGCCATATCCATAGTCAAAGAGCATAGGACCCATAATATCTTCAACATATGAAGGGAAAATAAACCCTTCAGATTCATCTATACCATTTTTGGCAATTTCTTTAGCTCCTGCATCGAAAACTGCCTTCATGAAACTGTTTCCATAATCGAAGAAATAAGTACCCCTTTCCACTAATTCTTTAATTAGGTGGAAATGGTGAATTAATGATTTATTTACTAATTCAATAAAACCTTCCTTATCCTTATTAAGCATTTCTGTTCTCTCTTCAAAGCTTAGTCCCTGTGGACAATATCCACCATCATATGGTGCATGGCATGATGTCTGGTCTGAAAGCAAATCTATTCTTAAATTATTCTCTATAACATATTCTAATAAATCCACTATGTTTCCATGATAAGCTAGTGCCACTGCATCCCCATTAGCCGCTGCCTTATAAGCATAATCAAATAATTCATCTAGCTTATCAAAGGATTTGTCTATCCAGCCTTGGTCTAATCTAGTTTTTATCCTGGAATAATCTACTTCAGCAATTATTCCAACTCCTCCTGCAATCTTACTTGCCTTACCCTGTGCTCCACTCATGCCACCAAGACCTGAGCTGACAAATATACGACCTCTTAAGTCTTCATCTTCTTTTATACCTAATTTTAACCTACCAGCATTTAATATGGTGTTATAAGTACCATGGACTATTCCTTGTGGGCCTATGTACATCCATCCCCCTGCTGTCATTTGTCCATAGTTAGCTACGCCCATGGCTTGAGCCTTTATCCAATGCTCATGATCATCAAAGGCTCCAACCATAAGAGCATTGGTGATAATTACCCTTGGACTTAAGGGTGATGACCTAAATAGGCCAACAGGATGGCCTGAAGCTACTACCAAGGTTTGCTCATTAGTTAGTTCTTCAAGATATTTCTTTATTAACCTATATTGCATCCAATTTTGACAAACTTGGCCTGTTTCTCCGTATGTTACAAGCTCATAGGGGTATAATGCAACATCAAAATCTAGATTATTGTCAATCATAACTTGAAAAGCCTTGCCCTCTATGCATTTCCCCTTATATTCATCTATAGGCTTAGCCTTAATATTTCCCTGAGGCCTGTATCTATAGCCATAGATTCTACCATAGGTAATTAATTCATTTAAAAATTCTGGTGCTAATACTTCATGTAAATTTTCTGGTATATACCTTAGGGCATTTTTAAGGGCTAATTCCATTTCATTTTTTGTAAGTTTTAACTCTCTCTTTGGTGCCCTCCTAATTCCAGCTTCAAAGGTCGGTGCTGGTGGAAGTTCATCATCTAGCTTGATAGTCATTGCATTGGCAATGTTTAAATTGTTAATCATAGAAAGTCCCCCCTAAAATAATTTTCCAATTACCTCTTCAACTTTACTTACTATTTCACCAGACTTAATAATCTCTTCACATTTGTTTATTTCTTCATACATTGGCTTATCTTTGTCTAAATATCCTATCTTTTCTCTAATTATATTATAAACTATTTTAGTTCCATTTCCCAATCCTTTATTCCCTCTTAAATCAATACCTTGGCAAGCAGCTAAGATTTCCATACTTAATACTTTTCTCACATTATCTAATATCTCCATTGCTTTTCTACTTGCAATTGTTCCCATAGATACATGATCTTCTTGATTAGCAGAGGAAGGTATTGAATCTACACTGGCAGGATGGGCTAGAACTTTGTTTTCAGACACCAAGGCAGCTGCGGAATACTGAACGATCATAAAGCCTGAATTGAGCCCTCCATTCCTAATTAGAAAACCAGGCAAACCATTGCTTAAAGATGGATTTACTAACCTTTCTAGTCTTCTTTCAGATATATTTGCCAATTCTGCTAAGCCAATGCCAAGAAAGTCAAAGGCTAAGGCCATAGGTTGCCCATGGAAGTTTCCTCCTGATATGACCTCTTCATCTTCATAAAAAATCAAAGGATTGTCAGTAGCTGAATTCATTTCTATTTCCACTTTTTCCTTTACATATTTAAAGCAATCCTTGCTACCACCATGAATTTGAGGTACACATCTTAGGGAGTAGGCATCTTGAACCCTGATCTCTCCTTGACGACTTATCATAGAGCTATTTTCTAAAAGTTTAAGAAGATTTTTACTTGTATTTATCTGTCCTTCATGGGGCCTAATATTTTGAACCCTAATATCATAAGCATCTATTATTCCATTTAGGGCCTCTATTGTCAGGGAGGCAGCAATATCAGCTATTTTACTAAGTTCCATAGCATCATATATGGTATGGGCACCAATTGAAGTCATAACTTGTGTTCCATTTATTAGTGCTAAACCTTCCTTTGAGGTAAGTTCTATAGTATTTATATTGGCCTTTTCCATTGCCTCTTTACCAGACATCTTCTGCCCTTTATAAATTGCCTCTCCTTCTCCAAGCATAACCAGTACCATATGGGACAAAGGGGCCAAGTCACCACTGGAGCCTAAGGAGCCCTTTTCAGGAATTATAGGATGTACTCCCTTGTTTAACATTTCTATTAAGGTATTCAATGTTGATAACCTAATACCAGAAAAACCCTTAGCTAATGCATTTATTCTTAAAAGCATAATCCCTCTGACAATTTCCTCTGATAAGGGCTCTCCCACTCCGCAAGCGTGGCTTATTATTAGATTTCTTTGTAATTCTTTAGTTTCATCTCCAGTAATAACAACATCACTGAATTTTCCAAATCCTGTAGTAATACCATAAACTACTTTATTTTCGTCAACGAATTTATCCACTAATGCTCTAGACTTATTAATTCTTTCAATTGCTTCTTGAGACAATTCTATTTTTTTTCTCCATCTAGTTATTTGGATAAATTCCTCTATAGTCAAACTATTTCCGTCAATCACTACTTTTCCCATAAAATTACCTCCTATTTTATGAAATACCATGTTATTTGATTAAAGCGCATAAAAAACCACAGATTAAAAATCTGTGGTTTTAATTAAAAATTTTCTTAAGGTAAAGCTCTTGGAAAGTTTCATTTTTCTACCCTCAATTGTATTTGTATTTATTATACATAAGATTATTTTAACTAGTCAATATATTTCTACAATAGGGCTGCAAAAACATTACTTAAATACTTGGCCAAATTAAAGGAGTTAAAGTCAAATTCCTTCTTTCTCAAAGAAACAGTAACGTATAGGACTCCTTTCACTTTTTGTTTTTTTATCAATGGTAATATTATCACTGACTGCCAATTGGGTAAACCTGAAATCGAATCAATATTATCAAGGTTCTCCCAATCTATGAAAAATTCACCTTTTTTACTTTCTATAGCCTTGAGTACCCTTTCGTTATTTAAGGAAGGGTTATCTACCCAACTATCACTAAATCTTTCCCTAGTATAAGCCTTTTCAACTTTTTCATTTTCTACTAATAGTATGGTTCCATATTCACCATCTATGGTTTCCAAAACCCTTCCTAAAAATACAAAAGCGTTTTCTTCTAGACTTCTGTAATCTTTAATCAGTTCTATTATATCGATTAAGGCAAGGATATTTCTATTATCGGAATCCAAGTCTCCAGTTACAATCCCAGCCAATTTGTCTCCCCTATTAAATGTATTATTCATTTCTGGGTTCCACATGAAGATCTTATTTCTCCCTGACTCCTTAGCATAATACAATGCCTGGTCTGCCTTTTCTATTAGATCATCACTAAAATGACTGTGATTGGGGAATAGGGAGATTCCTATGCTAACGGTAATAGGGTACTCGATACCCTTTATCTCCAGCTTTTCTATGTCAGACCTTATTTTTTCTGCTACATTAATAGCTTCTTCCTCAGTAACATCCTTTAATATAATAATAAACTCTTCTCCCCCATACCTACCTACAATGTCTGTACTCCTAATACTAGATTTAATGGCACTACCAATGATGGAGAGTATTTCATCTCCTTTTCTATGTCCATAGGTGTCATTGACCCGTTTAAACCTATCTATATCCAACATAAAGACTGAAAAACTTCTATTGGTTGACTTCATACTATTAATAATTTCTTCAAATTTTGTTTCAAAATACTTCCTAGTTAAGGTGTTTGTTAGCTTATCAGTTGTGGCCATTAACCTTAGTTTATTGTTTTCTAAATTGATATATATGAGGTAGGAAAGACTTCGAACTATAGCTAATCGTTCAATATCAAATCTATTAAATACGTTATCTGTTTCTAAGTATATAAATCCATGTAAATGATATTCTTTCCAAAGATTTTTTCTTCTTTCTCCTTGTATACCGGAAATCTGGTCGAGGGAAGATATTGGAACGCACATTATACCTTTTTTATCATCCTTCAAAAATTCAAGGTAATTGCTGCTGTAAACATCAGAGTAATTCTTATTAATTAATATCCCATTGCTAGTTCTACCTGCTAGGCTTAAAAACCTTTCATTTATTTCATTGGCTGACCCATTATTTAATGCTGCAACTGCCTCATAAGTGTTACTTTTTTCATCAAAACTCAGTATAAAGCCTTTTTTTGCAAAGGTGATCTTGCTTAAGTATTTTAATATTAAATCCAGATTATGTTGATAATCATCTGTAAATTTAGAGATTAACTCTTCAACAGTATTTATATTTACAGCTTCTCCATAATAGTCGAATTGGGTAATGCTAATGAAATCATCACTACCTATTAAATCTATAATAGGTTTAAGGTCAAAGTAGATATTTAAATCCTCCATGTCTACATCATCAATATAGGTACAGCCTATTTCATATCCAAATACCTTTTTAATGGCTATTCTTATTTTGTCCTTGAGAATATCAACATCTCTACTTCTGATAAAACTGAATTTAAGCTTATTATAAGGTATTCTTAAAGTTATTTTGTATACTAGGTCTAATGCTTCAAATAGATATTTAAGAGATTGAATATATTCTTCCATATAAAATAACTTGTATCCTAGTGCTAGTTTAAAATATAGTCTCTCAATAGAAACAGGTTCTATGAGCTTTTTTTCCTCCATGTCTATTAAGCTTTTAATTGAACCTTTATCTGATGATATGAAAGATAATAATCCATTATGGAGTAAATCTAGGTAATTATTTGGTAGCTCCCTCATTAAATGGGAGTCTTCTTCTAAAAACTCCTTAGCATACTCTAAATCATTTGCCAATATGCTGATTATTGCAAATTGTAGCAGGAATCTTCTTCTGTGGACTGAAACCTTCCTCTCCCTATATTTTAGTCTAATTTCCTCTATATCTGCCTTGTTTAAGTCTTTGCTTTTCAAAATCTCCATGGCTAGAATTCTTGCTTTTGATACTAAATAGCCTCGTATGTTGAAGTCTTTACAGATATCACAAGCTAGTTGAGAATATTCAACGCTTTTTTCTAAGTCACCTAGTGTACCATAAAAATAGCCTAAGAAATCATAGTACTGATATGTTATCTCTAATTTTGTAATTTGATTAGTTGAATAGACTTCTTGTAAAAACTCAATACATTCATATGCCTTGTCGTATTGGGTCTTTGCAAGGTATATACTTCCCATATTTAAATTAGCCAAAAAAATCATATTCAAATCCTGTAGTTCCAAGGCTCCTTTTTTGGCTTCTTCCAAGTATTCTAAAGCTAAATCATATTGGTAGTTATCTATGAATAATTCAGCGATATTATTTAGGAAGACTATTTCTGCTTCCTGGATTCCAAGCTTAGTTGCAATTTCCTTGCCCTTTTCAAAGTACTCCATGGCCTTTTTAGGATTTTCAAAATGTTCTAAATAGATGCTACCTATATTATTTAATGGTTTCGTCGCCTCAACGATATTTCCAGTTGCCTGACAGTACTCTATACTTTTGTCATAGTATTCTATTGCTTCTTCCATATTACCATTTAAATATCTAATTATACCTAGCCTGTTATAGATTGGCCCTAAATATTCATCAATATTATGAGCATTAGATAATTCTATGGCCTTTTTAAGATTTGTTTCTGCTTCCTCTAAATTGCCATTCTGAATACTTATTCTTGCTCTAGAATTATAAGCAATAATTTGGCCTTCAATGAAGTTATATTCCTTAGATATTTCTTCTATTTCCTCTATCTCTTTTAAGGCTTTTTCTGTCTCTACTCTTAAATAATATAAGTCAATTAATACCAATTTCCCCTTGATAATATGCTTATAATCCTTTAGTTCTAAAGCTAAACTTTGATATTCTTCAAGATAAGCTTTGCCCTTGTCCGATTCACCTTTTAAAAAATGTATTTGTACAAGGTTTTCTAAAATTTTGAGCTTGGTGTAAGGAGGTCCATAAGTCATAATGCTATAAGCCTTTTCCAGTAAAAATCTTCCTTGAGGGCTGTATATATTTTCAATTTGCTCTAATCTTTCTAGGATAATCTCAATTGCCTTATTGGCTTGGTTAGATTTGATTAAATGATGTAATAGCTCTTCCAATAAAAACTCCATACTATCCTTATCTAAATCAGATAGTATCAGAGAGGCCTTTTTATGAAGCTGAATTTTTTCTTCATGGGGAATCTCATTATAAATCTTTCTTTTAAGTTCTGTATTCTTCACATTATAACTATATCCCCAATCACCTAATTTCTCATCTATAAGACCTAAAGATTTTAACTGGTTTAATTGCTTATCGATAGCTTGTCCATCTAAATCCAACATATTTAACAGGATTCTCTTATACAAAGCATCATCAAAAACAGATAGTATCTTAAATATTTCAAAATAATTATCCCTTACTAATTTTAATTGCTTTTCAAAAGCCTCGTCTAAGTTAGAAGGAAAATAGATTTCTGAATAGCTATCAGCTTTTAGATACCATTTGCCAATAGGATTCATGTACAATTCTCCACTTGCATACAAATGCTTTATTAAGTATTCAATATATCTAGGATTACCTTGACTTTCCTTAAATAATACACTTGCTAATTTGCTTGGCACATATGATATGCCTAGGATGTTTTGAACCATTTGTCCAATTTCTTCTAAGTTTAATTTGAGTAGATCTAGATTATATACATATTCCTTTACATTCCATTCTTCAACTATCTTTTTGATTGAAGATTCCTCTACTAATAAATTACTATCGTAGGAAAAAATGAAAAATAGATTATTGTTTCTTATATTCTTCAATAGGTAGTCTATCATGGTTAGTAAGTTAATATTTGCGTATTGTAAATCATCGATCACTATATAAATAATATTTTCCTTAGATAATTCAGTAAAATAATTTGATATTCTATTACATAACCTAAACATCTCCCAGTTTGGACTTAAGTCGGTTTCCATCACTTCATTTCCATATAATCTTAACTCAGGCAATATTCTGCATAATTCGTCTCTATACTTCTCCATTAGTTCAGATGGAGTATCCTTTAATGATTGTTTTAGAATATTCGTTAGATCATATAAATCATTGGCTTTACTCTCTTCTATTTCAATATAGTATACATCTCTTCCCTTCATCTTAAGTCTATGGGTTAATTCAGTCAATAATTTGGTTTTTCCTACTCCAAACTCTCCCTTTAAAATTAATCCCTTGTATTTATAGTTACCATTTTTTAAACTCTCATCAATACTCATGATTTCTTCTATTTCTTTTTCTCTACCTATTATTCTGTTGTTGAAAAATAAAGTATTTCTACTTTGCACTAAATCATATGGATAATCCAACTCAAAAATTTCAATTATCTTATCAACTATTTCGATAAGATTTATGTCCCTTGAAATAAAATCTCTTTTTGTTAATTGAGATATGGTTTTATTTAAAATGTCTTTCTTATCTAAATCTAAAAATTTCTCATCCACATAAACAAAATTATTTACATCATCTTCAAAGTAGTCTTCCAACAATAAATACTTCATTATTATTCCAATAGAATAATAGTCAGCTCTCTTATCATTTGAATTTTTATTGATTAAAGTTTCAGGGGATATAAAATACCTGTTAAAATCATCGATGTATGACCTATCTCTCTTTTCTATTATGGTGGCTATATCCATTAATTTGATATTCTTGTCTTCCAATACATAGATTTCAGCTGGACTTAAAATTTGATAAGTATAACCTCTAAAATGTAAATAATCAATAGTAATTAGAATATCTAATACTAAGCGTAATTTTTCAAAAAATCCCAAACTGCCACCTATGTCACTAAGCTTATGAGCATTGATGTATTCTGAAATAGAGTAATACAACAACATATTAGTCTTTTTAGTATCTATAGTTTTGACTATATTAAATTTTTCATTCCATAATATATTACTATGTCTTACATTTGAAATCTGAATAAAATTTGTAATAAAGTAGTCAATTATACTTTTCTGTTCATCGTAATTATAAAATTTTAATACCTTATACCTATCGTCTCCCCATAGATCTGAGACTAGATAGGTTTCAGAATAGATATTATCCTCAATCTTTCTCTCAATCTTGTACCTATTGTCAATGATTCTCATTGTATCCCCTCTTTATCTACCTTAGTTCATCCTTCACAGCATCATATAAGGCCTTTAAACCTGAACTTAATCTCACCTTTTCATCAAAGGTAAAGTCTGCAAGTTTACTAGATAAAAACTCTATTCTCTTATTTAATACCTTTTCTAATATTTCATACCCCTCAGGTAGCACTTCAATCCTGACTACCCTTTTATCCTTTTCATCTTTTTTTCTAACTACTAGTTGTGCCTTTTCCATCCTATCTATTAGATCTGTTATTGTACTACAAGCCAAGGCCATACTCTTACTTAATTCACCTATGGTCATATTACCCTTATTAATTAAAATCTGCAGGGCAGTAAATTGAGGGATTGTAATATTAAAATCTGATAAAATTTCCCTACCCTTTCTCCTGATTATATAGTCTACTTTTCTTAAGTGCTTTTCAATTTCTTCAACTGTACTTCTCTCATCTAAATCTCTCATGAGTTTCCTCCTTTAAAAAACCTAATACCCTAAACCAATATCCTTAAAGCCTTGGGAACAACTTCAAATGTAGCAGGAAGTGTGCCACCATATTCTCCATCCACATCCAATTCTACAGCTTTATTGGAATCTAATGTAATCTTATTAGTTTTAAAGTATTTAACACTTGGATGATTTATATGGTCTCCACTAAAGATACTGAAAAAAATGCTGGCTAAATTATGTACTTCGGTTTTCTTAATTATAACCACATCTAGTAAGCCATCTGAAACAGATGCTTTTGGTGCAAGTTTTTTGAATCCACCTATTGAGGAACTATTAGATATTAGAAAAAGTAAAATGTCCTCTTCATTTGTATACTCCTCAGATTGAATATTTAATCTAATAGGCTCAAAACTTTGTAAGGTAATCTCCTTTAAGCCTTCAAAATAGTATGCCAGCCTACCGAAAAGCATTTTTGTTTCAGTTGGAACTTGGTAGCCTACACTTGATAAAAGTCCTCCAGCTGCAACATTAACAAAGTATTCATCATTAACCTTACCTAAATCTACATCAATAGTATTTTCTCTTTTTATCATATTATAAAAATCATTGATGTTCTTAGGAAGCTTTAAGTAATTGGCAAAATCATTTACAGTACCAGATGACAAGATTGCTACAGGAACCTTTCTTTTACTGTTAGCAATACCCTTAGCCACCTCATTTACTGTACCATCTCCCCCTGAGGCTATTATAATATCCCAGTCTTCATTACAGGTTTTCATAGTTTCATTCATAGCATCGTTTTTTTTCATGGTAGTAAATTTACTTATTGTGTATCCATCGTCAATTAATAATTGGCACAATCTATTTAATCGTCTCTCAATAGTTTGCCTACCAGAAGACGGATTATATATGATTTTAACCTTCCTCATTTAGATCTACTCCTCTGCGAATTATTTCTATTATGTATAATTATTTCCCTTATCTCTTAATATTTACTTTATTATACCAATTATTTCATATTTGTTAAATAACTTTAGACTTATGTATAAAAAATAAGAACCCGTGTGAGTTCTTATTTTTTCTTCAAATATCCTTTAATAGCATCAATAACTTCAAGGATCAATTTAATATAAGTATCTATGTTTTTTATATTGTCCTGTAAAGAATAGGCAGTATCTGCTACTGTATCTGTTACAATATCCATAGTTTCTGAAATCTTATATGTTGTGTTATCTACAGATTCTGTTATAGAATCTATTTTTGTTGTAATTTCATTTACATTACTTATTAGTTCAGTCATTTCTGGAGTTATTTCTTCTATGGTGGCATTTGCAGTTTTAGTAATGGAGTTTATATTCTCACTTATTTCAGGTAATTGTTTGACTACAGTATTGATATTTTTTTCGTTAGATTCAAAAAAGTTATTAACTTTAAGTAATATTTTATTTAAATTTTTTAAAACTAATATTAAGTAAGTTAACGCACCGATTCCTAATAAAAAAAGGACTAGCTTAAAAAAATCTTGTACTGTAAGAGTGGCACCCAAAACCTATTCCCCCTTATTTGGCATCTTCTTCTGGAGTACTGTCTTCAGCATCCTCAGTTTCTATATCATCCTCTACTATTATTATATCTAGACTTTCACTTTCTTCAAGTTCTTCTAGGCTTTCAGGTAAATTCTTCTTCTCTTTAATATCTTCATAAACTTGTTTTATTTCCTCTTTTACCTTGCCCTGAATTTTCTTGGCTACTTCTACTTGTTCATTTACTACTTCTTTGATATTACCAGCCACTTCCTTAGTCTTATTCGCAATATCCTCTCTAGTTTCCTTTCCAGACTTCGGAGCAAATAAAACTCCTGTTATGGCACCAATAAAAGTACCAATTGCAGTACCTACAGCAACATTTTTTGCTGTTTCTAATTTTTTCTCTCTCCTTGCTTTTCTCCTTTTTTCATTCAAAAATTTGTTTACCAAATTAATCCCCCCTCCCTAAATCTTTTTATATATTAGACATATACCCTAAAGAATTAGTTTGTAATCATCATTTATTAAGCATCTCAGTAGTAAAGATTTAAAACTTGTTTTCCAATATTTTTTGTAGTTCTGCTGCTTGATAGCCGCATTCTTCTGCAAACTTTTTAAATAGGTCTGCCACCTCTCTATCATTGACTTTTTTAGAATGAGTCTCATAATCCCTAACCATTTCCTGTGAGTCTAAAATCATTTTTTTAATAATTTCCTTAGTAGTTAGTTCCACAATATGACCTCCTTTATAAAGTTTTATACAAATAATTTCCCTCACAAATATTTTTTTATACTTTATAATTTATTTTTATTTAAGACTTTAAAATATTCTAAAATCTTATATAATATTTATTAAGTATTTATTTTGAGTATCGAAATGTTTAAAAAAATATGATAAAGGGGTAATACAATGTCTGCATTTGTCACATTAAAGAGTTTTTTCAAAAGACATAAATGGAGCTATTTAATAGGAGTTGCCTGGTTGTTATTTATTGACCTAATACAACTCTTAGTGCCACAAATTATAAGAAATTTTACTGATAATTTAAAGGACGGTCTATTGGACCCATCAGGTATTATAAAATATGCTTTCTTAATAATTTTAACTGGACTATTAATCGCAGTAGGAAGATTTTTTTGGAGAATCTATATCCTAGGGACTTCCCGTGAATTAGAATATTATTTGAGAAAAAAACTATTCAATCACCTGTTAACCCTTTCACCTAATTATTTTAATACTCATAAAACAGGTGATTTAATGGCCCATGCAACTAATGACGTAAATGCTGTTAGGATGGCAATAGGACAAGGAACTATAATGATAGTGGATTCTGCCTTTATGATTGTCTTAACTTTAATTATGATGGTCAGAACCACTAATTTAAGACTAACGGCTATTTCTTTAGTTACTTTGCCTTTTATAATCATTTTCGTAAATAGGTTTGGCAAAATAATTCATAAGCGATTTAGAATAGTGCAAGAAGCTTTTTCTAATTTAACTGATGTGACTCAGGAGAGTTTTTCTGGCATTAGGGTTGTAAAATCTTTTGTCCAAGAGGACTTAGTTTTAGACAATTTTACTAAGATCAATGAGGATAACTTGAAGAAAAATATAAGCCTAGTTCTAGTTTCGGGTACCTTCCATCCCTTTATTCACTTAATATCTGCAATTAGCTTCCTATTGATAATCTATTTTGGTGGAAAGGAAGTTATTTTAAACAGAATTTCATTAGGTGAGTTTATTGCCTTTAACTCCTATCTTGGCTTATTGGTATGGCCAATGATGGCCCTAGGTTGGGTTATTAACCTATTACAAAGAGGGGCTGCTTCTATGGAAAGAATCAATGCCATATTAGATGAAAAGCCAGAAATTAAGGATTTGGAAGATGCTATTGAATTAAATAAGATAAAAGGAAAAGTTCAATTCAAAAATGTGAGTTTTAAATATCCTAGTAGTGAAAATTACGCTATAAAGAATATCGATTTTACCATTGAACCAGGCAAGTCTTTAGCCATAATAGGCAGAACTGGTAGTGGTAAGACAACTATAGTTAACCTACTCCTTAGACTTTATGACATCAAAGAAGGAGAAATATGTATAGACGATATACCAGTAAAAAAACTAACCCTAAAATCCCTTAGGGAAAATATTGGTTATGTACCTCAAGATAATTTCCTTTTCTCAACTAGTATTGAGGAAAATATTGGCTTCTCATTTGAAGGAAATCTAGATAGAGAAAAAATAGTAAAGGCAGCTAAATCAGCTGAAATATATGACAATATTATAAGCTTCCCAAAAGGGTTTGAAACTGTTCTTGGCGAAAGAGGAGTTACTATATCTGGAGGACAAAAACAAAGAACCTCAATAGCTAGGGCCCTAATAAAGGAACCTTCTATTTTAATCTTAGATGATAGTCTATCAAGTGTAGATACAGAAACAGAGGAAAAAATACTTAATAACTTGAAAAGCTATATGGATGATAGAACTACAATAATAATTAGCCATAGGATCTCAACTGTAAAAGATTGTGATGAAATAATAGTAATTGATGAAGGCGAAATTATTGAAAGAGGTACCCATGATTATCTTCTAGCTCAAAATGGAATTTACTCTGAACTCCATGAGAAACAATTACTAGAAGAAAAAATAATCAATGATTAGGAGGCCTATAAATGAGTAAGGAATATAACGATGACGATATAATGGGGAAAGCATATGATAGTAAATTGATGAAAAGGCTTTTGAAATACGCCAAACCATATTGGCATTACTTCTTAATTGCTATTATTATGATGGTTATTGTTACAGGTCTAGAACTATTAAGACCATATCTTTTAAAAGTCGCAATAGATGATTATATTTCTGGCTACAGTAAACCCATGTATGAAATGGAAATAGATAGCCCTTATGACGGAGTCGCTTTCAATGGCAAAAAATATGTTAAAGTAGACTATATTGAGAAAAACAATATATCCTTAGATAAGTCCTATCCACTTGTCAATATAATTGAAAAGGACAATAGATATTATATTGGTAGTATGGAAGATAGCATAGAAAATAGGATAATATTGGATAATGAGAAGTATTTAGAATTTAGAGACTATGATATTAAAGGAATTAACAGGATTTCACTGATTTTATTAATAGCCATAGTAGTTACATTTGTATTTAACTATTCACAGGTCCTGTTACTAAATTATACTTCTCAAAAGATTATCTTTAATATCAGGCAAGAGATATTTTCACATATTCAAAGCCTAGCTATATCGTATTTTGATAAGAATCCAATAGGTAGGCTAGTTACTAGGGTGACTAATGATACGGAAACATTAAACGAAATGTACACCTCTGTCTTAGTTAACCTTTTTAAAGATATTTTTGTAATTGTGGGCATAGTTTTTGTAATGCTTCGCTTAAACTGGAAGTTAGCCCTACTAACTTTTGCTTTAATGCCTATAATCTTAATAGCTTCTATTTTCTTCAGGAGAAAAATTAGAGTGGTTTATAGGCTGGCTAGGACTCAATTGGCAAAAATTAATTCTACCTTAAATGAAAATATTACTGGTATGAAAGTTATACAGATCTTTAAGAAGGAGAAAAAAATATCTTCTCAATTCGATGAAATAAATAAGGAATATTTACAAACTGCTAAAAAAGAAATTAGGCTATTTGCTATATTTAGGCCATCCATTGAAATAATCCGTTCTTTGGGTATAGCAACTATTATTTACTATGGTGGAGGCCAAGTAATCTCCAATGCAATTGAATTTGGAGTTTTATATGCCTTTATTGACTACCTGCAAAGGTTTTTCCAACCTATACTAGATTTAACAGAAAAGTATAATATATTACAATCTGCCATGGCTTCAAGTGAAAGAATATTTTCTATCTTGGATGATAAAACTACTATAGAAAATCCTTCCAAGCCTGTTAAGATTAATGATTTTAAAGGAAAGATAGAATTTAAGAACGTTTGGTTTGCATATGAAAAAGATAATTGGGTGTTGAAGGATATTAGTTTTACCATTAATCCTGGTGAAACAGTGGCCTTCGTAGGTGCTACAGGCGCAGGAAAATCATCAATAATAAATTTGATAACTAGGTTTTATGATATTCAAAAAGGAGAAATATTAATTGATGGAATAAACATTAAGGAATATGACAAGTATGAGTTGAGAAGAAACATAGGAGTTGTTCTGCAAGACGTCTTCCTATTTACAGGTACTATTGAAGATAATATTCGCCTTAATAATAAAGACATTAGCCATGATAAGATTGTGGAAGTAGCCAAGTATGTAAATGCCCATCATTTTATCAATAAGTTGCCTAATAAATATAAGGAACCCGTTATGGAAAGGGGATCAACTTTATCATCTGGAGAAAGGCAATTATTAGCCTTTGCAAGGACCTTAGCCTATGACCCGAAGATATTAATCCTAGATGAGGCTACTTCAAATATAGATACTGAAACTGAAATCCTAATACAAGATGCATTGGAAAAATTGATTAAAGGTAGGACTACAATAGCTGTTGCCCATAGGCTTTCAACAATCCAACATGCTGATAAGATCATAGTCCTAAATAAAGGAGTTATAAGAGAAATGGGTAACCACCAAGAATTGTTGGCCAAAGAAGGTATATATTATAATCTTTACAAGTTACAATATAAAGAAAGTTTAATCGGATAAACTTTTTTAACTTATAAATACTCAGTTATACTTAAAAACCCTCTAAAGCTAAAGCTTTAGAGGGTTTTTAAACCGCGATGCCGTCAACTAATCTAATTCACACCCGCCTTCTACAAGGGGGGTGCCCTGTTACCACTTTCTAACTTCCACTCTATGGAGGCCTGTTATACGGCGGTAAACGTAGACTCCCGTGTCTATTATGTCGGTTGAATTATCAAAGTCAACGCACATCGCAGATTAAGTTCTACTTACATTATACTATCTTTAATATATTTTTTCAATAATTGGTTATGATATACCATAAAATACTAAACTTCATTTGAAATTATATAATTAATTTCTTCTTCATTTAATACTTCTTTCTCTACTAGTTTTTTTGCCAAAGCTTTAAGGATTTGGATATTGTCTTTTAGAAGCTGTTTTGTTTCAATATACAGCTTATCTAAGGTCTCCTTTGTCCTATTTAACAGTAACTTGTTATCTAAGTTCCTGTTGCCTATAACGTTATAATTCACAAGGCCTATCTCTTCATCCATACCCAATAGAGCTATCATAGATAAGGTCATTTCTGTGGCTTTTTCTATATCTGAAGATGCTCCTGTAGTTACTAAATCTTTGCCAAATATGATTTCTTCTGCTGCCCTACCTCCTAGGGCAATCATTATATTGTTTAATATATCCTTTTTACTTTGATACATCTTATCAGGTGGTAGGTTGATGCTAAATCCACCCATACCTTTTGTACTTGGAATAATACTTACCTTAGAAACCCTATTTTCCTTGGCAACTAATTTTGTAACTAAGGCATGTCCAGCTTCATGAAAAGCTGTTATTTCCTTATCCTTTAGATTAATAGCTGATCTATCCTTTTTTTCATCACCTACTAATACTGTATAATATGCCTTGTTAATATGGGCTGGAGTAATTTCCTTTGCCTTTTCCTTTGCTGCATATATGGCAGCTTCATTCATTAAATTTTCTAATTTTGCCCCACTAAAATATACAGTATCCAAAGCCAATTTTTTTAGATCTACGTCCTTAGCTATAGGTTTATTCTCGCTATGAAGCTTCAATATTTTATATCTACCATTTACATCTGGTAAATTCACTTCTATTTGACGGTCAAACCTACCTGGCCTTAGCAAGGCCTCATCTAATATATCAATCCTATTAGTAGCTGCAACAACAATAATTCCATCATTATCGTTGAAGCCTGACATCTCAGTTAACAGAGCATTTAATGTCCTATCCCCTTCTTCACTTCCAGCAGGGTTATCTCCTTGTCTTTTTTTGCCTAATGAGTCAATCTCATCAATGAATATCACTGATTTACCTACTTCTTTAGCCTTTTTAAACAATTCTCTAATCCTACTTGCCCCTAAACCTGCATAGACTTGTACAAAGTCTGAGCCTGATACAGGAAAAAATGGAACTCCTGCCTCTCCAGCCAAGGCCTTGGCTAATAATGTTTTACCTGTACCTGGAGGGCCATATAGAAGTACTCCCCTGGGCAACCTTGCACCTAGATTATTATAGGCTTCAGGGTTTTTAATAAAATCTACCATATCCATTAAGGCTTCCTTGGCTTCTTCGTTTCCAGCTACATCTGAAAATGTCAACCTCTTAGACTTGTTATCTGTATCTATCTTTGACATTTGTGACATTTCCTTTGCAGCTTGTTTAGACATGTTTCTACTAATATTAAACAATATAAAAGCCATTATGGATACTGTTAATATCATAGGTATAGTTTGGCTTAAGCTTTCATCCTTTTCTATTACTTTAATATTACTTAATAATAGTTCCTCTTTAAAGGCTTCCTTTCTAGGATTATCAGTAATAAAAACACTCCCATTTTCAAGTCTTACCTTAATCTTTTCATTATTGGATAATTCTACTTCTTCCACTAAACCTTTCTCAACATGAGTCAAAAATAAAGTATAGGGTATTTCTTCTATACTTTTCTTATTTTGTATATATATATACCCAGTGGACAATAGGGTAAAAATAACAATGATAGATAAGGTAATCTTAATTTTTTTGTTTATTTTCATTAAGACCCTCCTTTTGGTTTACATAATAATTTTATTATAACACCTACATGGTATAATGTCTATTTCCTAGATTTGTAAAAAAATTTAATAGGCATCACATGGATGCCTATTCATTATTCAATAAATCTAATATCCTATCAAGTTTTCTATTCTGCTCTTCGCTTAATAAGGGCCTAATGCTCTCTAACTTTTCAAATATTTCCCTATACTCTTCTTCAGTTAGTTGTTTTTCTAAAGTCTCGTTTACTCTAATAATCTCTATAAAGATATCATCTTCAGACTTATCTTGATAGATTTCGGCTAGTTCTTGAATTTTTTCTACGTCTTCTTCAGATGGATTATACTCCTTTATTTTATCCACTAATTCGTCAATATTTTTCTCTCTCACTTTATCCCTCCTATTCTATAGACTAATTTATGATAATAAAATATGATATATTACACTTATTTGTGCAACTAATATTTACCTTAAGCATATAATGAATATCATAGCAATGGAGGGATAAAATTGGATCATAATTTGTTGTTCTTTTTCTTTTTAATTATTTTGCGAAGCAATCGTTCTGAAGAGTTTAGGGGGTTAAACACTCTTTATGATTATATTAGATCTATAAAAATCGAACCAAAGTATACTTCAGAAAAAATAAAACTGTTAAAGATGATTGGGCCATACTTTCCCGAAGAATACATACCTACGATAAATAGGTCAATTTTATTTACTGAAAGGATAATAAAGATCAATGAGTTAGCTAATTTTATGAAATATAATGAATACCAATATATTAAAGAACCTATACCGGTAGAAAATAACAAGGATAGGATTAGTAAAATAGTAAATATAGTACAAAAAGAAGCTTCAAAAAGTGAAAGTAATAACATAGGCATGGTTATCGACCTAATTGTAAATATGGATAAATACAAGAACTTAATGTCAATGTTAAACTCAATTAAATCAAATGAGGAAGGCTTAAAAGACCCTGGTCAACTCCTTAATATGCTAGGGCCTATAATAGGTATAGATGCAAATAAGGATAAGGACAAATTAAAAGATATAAACAGGATGATGGAGATATTTAAGGCTTTAAACTCACCTAGAAAAGAAATTCCTAAGGAAGTTAAAGATGTGGATAAATTCCCTGATAATAAGAAAACCCACTTGGAAGGTAATTGATTTAATTACCTTTCAAGTGGTCAATTAATTTTTCCATGTCTTTAGGCAAAGGAGCAATAAATTCAATACTTTCCTTTGTCCTAGGATGTTTTATCTTTAAATAATATGAATGTAACGCTTGCCTATTAATATGAGGACTTGTTTCATTATATAAGGAATCACCAATAATTGGATGACCAATATGGTTTAAATGGACTCGAATTTGATGAGATCTACCAGTGAATATTTGCACATCTAATAACGTAGCATTTTTATATCTTTCTAATACTGTATATTTAGTTAAAGCTTCTTGACCCTTCTCTGTAACTACCTTCCTAATACTTTTCTCTTCCTCCCTACCAATGGGAATATCAATATAGTCCATATCCTTTTCTACTACTCCTGTAACTATTGCCTTATATTTTTTCCCAACTTTATTCTCCTCAAATTGTAATGCCAGCTGCTGATGTGCAAAGGGATTTTTCGCTACTATTAACACTCCCGTAGTATCCATATCTAACCTATTAACAAATCTTATTTTTTTCTTAATTCCCTTCTCAAGAAAATAATTGGCTATTCCATTAGAAAGTGTATTTTCTTGGTGAGATTTGGTCAGATGGACCACAATATTTGGTTTTTTATTTAATATTAGCAAATCAAAATCTTCATATATAATATCAAGTTCCATATTTTCTGGTTCTATGTTTTGCTCTTCATCCTCCAGATATACAGATACTAGGTCCCCTGGTCTAAGGGTAAGGTCTTTTCTCTGAAATTTACCATTTACATATATATGCTTATTCCTATATAGTTTTGTGAATAATCTTCTAGATAAATCATTTTTGAATAGAAACTCCTCAAGATTTAAATTTTCATCTTCAACTTTAAATACTATAACATTTTCACTTTCTTTAAATAAATTCATAATTTCCTCCAATTTAATATGCATTTATTATATAATATAATAGAACTAATAGAAGAATACTATCCTTAAATAATCAAATAATTGGGGGTCATAGCATGGGAGTTAGTAATAATAGAATAATAAATATTATTTCCAATTTTAATGCTGAATCAAAGAAAATATCTAATATTCTTGCCAAAAAGTTAATTGAAAAAGGTTTTTCTATCCCAGATAAGTATAGTCCAGAAGCTGAACTTAATATTTGTATTGGTGGAGACGGAGCCTTTTTAAGAGCTATCCATCGTAATGGTTTTCCCACCATACCATTTGTTGGTATTAACACTGGTCACCTTGGATTTTTCCAAGAAATTCTACCTGAAAACATAGATGATTTCATAGAAAAATATATAGCTGATGATTATACAGTTGAAAAAATTTCCCTAGTAGACGGCGATATTTGTACTAAGACCAAGTGTTTTCATTTAACTGCAGTTAATGAAATAGTAGTAAAAGGCAATAGGTCAAAGGTTGTTCACTTGGAAATTTACATAGATGGCAATCATTTAGAAAGATTTAGCGGAGATGGAGTTATCATTTCAACACCAGTTGGAAGCACTGCATACAATTTTTCCAGTGGTGGAAGCATTATATATCCTTCCCTACAAACTTTGCAGCTTACTCCCCTATCCCCCATTAGCTCAAAGGCCTACAGGTCTTTACCAAATAGTGCAATAATCCCAGGGGACATGGTAATTAGCATTAAACCAGAACTGAGATATGAAAATTCTATTCTAATTATAAATGATGGTGTTGAATTTAAATATAGTAATATTGAGTGTATTAATTTAAAACTATCAAATAAAATCATTAAAAAGTTAAACTTCGATAAAAATATGTATTGGAACAATTTGAAGAGCAAATTCCTATAAAAACTGGTTTAGGCTAACCTAAACCAGTTTTTTTTTAAGCTATATAAGCTTATCCATCTCATCTACCAATTGACTAAATAATTTCATTGCATTATCAACTGGTCCTTCTGTTGTCATATCTACTCCTGCCAACTTCAATACATTTAATGGATAATCTGAACTTCCGCTCTTTAGGAAGTCTAGATATTTTTCAACTGCAGGCTTTCCTTCCTCTAAGATTTTTTGAGATAGATGGACTGCTGCTGAATAACCTGTAGCATATTGGAAAACATAGAAGTTATAGTAGAAATGTGGAATTCTTGCCCATTCCATTGCTATTTCTTCATCTATAACTACCTCTGGTCCATAGTAAAGTTCATTTAACTTCTTATAGGTTTCACATAGGTAATCTGCAGTTAAAGCCCCACCTGCTTCTAAATATTCATTAATTATCATTTCAAATTCCGCAAACATTGTTTGTCTGAATACTGTAGTTCTAAAGCTTTCTAGATAGTGATTTAGTAGATATAGTTTTTCATTATTATCCTTGACATTCTTTAGCATATAATCAAGGAGTAAAGCTTCATTAAGTGTTGATGCCACTTCTGCAAGGAAAATTGAATAATTTCCATATACATATGGTTGATTTTTCCTAGTTAGATAACTATGGATAGAATGTCCCATTTCATGGGCTATGGTAAAAACATTGTCTAAAGTATTATGATAATTTAGAAGTATAAAAGGTTTTGAATCATAGGAACCACTTGAATAAGCCCCTGATCTTTTTCCCCTGTTTTCATAAACGTCTATCCATCTAGAACTAAATCCTTCCTCAACTATTGCCATATAATCCTGTCCTAGTGGTTCAAGAGCCTTTTTAATGATTTCAACCCCTTCTTCATAGGGTATATTGAAATCAACATCTTTAACTATTGGAGTATACAGATCATACATATGAAGCTCATCTACTTCTAAAGCCCTCTTTCTTATGGACATATACTTATACATACTTTCTAAATTCTTGTGTATTGAACTAATTAAATTGTCATAAACGGATAAGGAAATATTATTTCTATCTAAAGATGCTTCTCTGCTAGATTTATAATTTCTAATTTTAGCATAGAAGATGTTCTTCTTTAAATCCCCATTTAAGGAAGCAGCAAAGGTATTTTTAAAGCTTTTATAGGTGCTGTATAAGCCTTTAAAGGCATTTTTTCTTACTTCCCTATTTTTTGATTCCATCAATGGGATAAAATTACCATGGGTAATTTCTACGTCATTTCCTTGTTCGTCTTTTATGGTAGGGAATTTTATATCTGCATTATTTAACATGGAAAATATTTTATGTGGTGCAGAAGCTACCTCTCCCATTTGAGCTAAAATGGACTCTTCCCTAGCAGATAAAATGTGGTCTTTTTGCCTCATAATATTATCTAAGTATTGCCTATATAGTTTTAACTCTTCCTTTTCCTCAAAGAATTTTTCTAAAGTGGATATCTCTAAAGCTAAAATTTCAGGTGTAACGAAGGAAGTCTTCTCCTTTACTTCTACAAATAGGCTTAAGCCCTTATCTGAAAGTTCCTGAGATTTGCCCTCCCTGGTGTCCTCGTCTAACTTCATATGGGTATAGGCATATAGGTTTTCTACCAATCTGTATAGTTCTCCTTGAGCCTCTAGTACTTTGTAAAGGTTATCACTACTTGATGCTACCTTGCCCTTATAGGATTCAAATTCATTGGCCATTTCCTTAGCCCTATTATAATCCTTTTCCCATTCTTCAATAGAACTATACATTGATTCTAAATCCCATTTATATTCCTCAGGGATATCTTTTCTTTCCAAAATCTCATTGTTGTTTGACATATTCCTTCCTCCTTATTCTTTAATATTATTTATAACATGAAGCATTATGTCCCTTGCTATGGGAGCAGCAGAGCTTCCACCAGTTGAATCGTCCTCCTCTAATACTACTGCCACTGCTACCTTTGGATCATCTGCTGGAGCAAAGCCAATAAACCATGCATGGGATTTGCCTGAGGCTGTCTCAGCAGTTCCTGTTTTTCCTGCTACTTTAACATTTTTTATCCTTGCCTTAGTACCAGTTCCTGAATTAACTGTTTCAACCATCATTTCCTTAATCATGTTAGCTTTAATAGGGTCAGTTGCTATTGACAAAATTTCAGTAGTATTAGTCTTTAGAACTTTCCCCTCCTTAGATAAGATTTCTTTGACAAGGACAGGCTTAACTATATGACCTCCATTGGCTATGCCTGAGGCTACCATTGCCATATTGAGTGGGGTAACCAAGACTTTTCCCTGGCCAATGGAGGCCGATGCTAATTCTGTTTTGTCTAAGGCCCCCTTATAAGGGAATTGAGAATTCTTTACTGGTAAGTCAAAAGGTATAATATTATTTATCATAAATTTTTCTGCAGTATCTCCTATGGTTTCTTTGCCTACTTCAATGGATTTAGTAGTAAAATAAGTATTACATGATTCAGCTAAGGCCCCTTTTAAATCTAGGCTACCATGGGCCTTTTTATTGTAGTCACTAAATTCATATCCTCCTACATTGGCTGTACCTGTACATTGGTAGCTAGTATCTAAATCTTCATCTTCCAAAAAAGCAGCAGTTGTAATTACCTTAAAAACGGATCCAGGTGCATATAAGCCCTGGGTAGCCCTATTAACAAGAGGACTGTCTGGATTTTCTGTTATATTCTTCCAATCTTCCTTTAGGCTGTTAACATCAAAATCCGGTAAGCTAACCATTGCGTATACTTCACCATTTATAGGATTCATAGCAATGATGGAACCCTTCTTTCCCTTTAATAGGTTTCTAGCCTTAGCCTGTAGGTCGTGGTCTATAGTTAACTTAATATCATTTCCTTCTGTAGTTGGAGAGACTAGGTTCTTTAGTTCATTTATTGCAGCATTTTCACTACTATTGAGCAATTGATTGTTATATTGTAATTCTAGGCCTGCTTTTCCATATTCCCTGTAGCTATAGCCAATAATATGGCTATAGAGTCTACCAAACAAATAATGTCTTTCATAGCCGCTATCTTTTTTCTCGCTATATACTAAGGTTTGGCCATTTCTATCCAGGAAAGAACCTCGAAGTATAGATTCTTCATTAATCCATAACCTTTTATTATAGCTATTGTTTTTTATGGCAGTAGCCTTAAATACTTGAAAATAACTGATATAGACTATTAGGCTTATAAAGACCAAACAAAGTCCTGCTAGTACGAGGATTATTCTCCTAATCTCTTGCTTCATCTAAATCCTCCTTTGTTTTTATTTCTTCAGAACAAATTTGGAGTATGCCTAAGGCTATAAAACTTGACAAAATGGAACTACCACCATAACTTACAAATGGCAAAGTCAATCCAGTAAGTGGTATCATTTTTATTACTCCACCTAAAATAATGAAGGATTGAACTCCAAATAATATGCTTATACCTAATGCCAATATTCTATAAAATTTGTTCCCTTGAGAAATTGCGATTTTAAATCCCCTATATACGAAAATCATAAATAACATAATTATTCCTATACCAGTAAATATACCCATTTCTTCACAAATAGCTGAAAAAATAAAATCAGTGTATACAACAGGTATAAAATCTGGATGACCTAAGCCAAGGCCCTTGCCAAAAAAACCCCCTTCTGCTATGGCGAATAAGGATTGTGTAATTTGATAACCTTGCCTTTCTATGTATTTCCATGGGTTGAGCCAGGATTGAAACCTTATTTTCACATGATCAAAAAGTGTATATCCCAACAGGCCGAAGATCAAAAATAATCCGATATTTAATAGGATAAGCTTTCTATCTTCCTCATATATAAATTGGATGGCAAGAAAAATTGCATAAAAAACTAAAGCTGTACCTAAGTCCTTTTGTAAAAATAATAGTAGAATAAAGGAATACACAATCCCCATTAAATAATATGAAGCATATTTAATATCCTTCCACCTATCTTTATTGGAATAGTAAGAACTTAGTATAAAGACGAGCAATATTTTTATGATTTCTGCAGGCTGAAAAGAAAACTGACCAATATTGATCCAGTTTATTGCCCCATGCCTCCTATCACCAAAGACAAAAGTTATAATAAATAGTAAATAAGCTCCTACTAAGTAAAAATATGTCAAGTTTTCCCATATTCTAATTTTCTTTATGATGAAATAAGTGGAGAAGAAAATAAATATCCCTATTGATATCCATATTAATTGTTTTATTCCAAGAGCTTCATCAATCCTATAGATCATAATGATTCCTATGGAAACCAACATAGTAGTTATTAAAAATATATAATGGTCTCCCCTGGTAATCCTAGTTAAAATATAATTTGACAAATATATTACTAATACTAGTCCAACTGCAGTTCCTACAGTTAGTCTATCAACCTCTTTTCCTTTATAGATTAACAATAAAATTATTCCTAGGGCTTGAAACAAGAATAATAGGTTGCGTGGAGACCTAGTTAGGATTCTTTTATTCATATTATCTTCCTACTTTCTATTTACGAATAAAAACTCGATTTGGCCTGCCTTAATAATATCACCATCTTGTAACTTAACTATATCATATATTTTATCGCCATTTAGATATGTACCATTGGCACTATCTAAGTCCTCCAAATAGTACTCATTTTCATCTTCTACTATTTGAAAATGTTCCTTTGAAATATATGGGTCCTTAACTACAATATGATTATCTGCGTGTCTGCCAAGGCTTAATACCTCATCTATTATATAGTATTCCTCGATTTTAAATGGCAAGGAGTCTTTTCTGTTTATTAGTTTTAAATAAGCCCTGTCATCAAAGGAAATAACTTCCATGCCCTTAATATCTAAGTAAATTAGCCTTATTATGCTAAAAATAAATAGATATATAATGATAATAAATATATATTTAAACAATATTGCTAATATATTATACATAATATAACCCCCACCCATTATATAAAACTATGTTATCATAAACTTTTCCTCTTGTGAATTCTTTTAAACCTAGTATAAAATTATTCCGTGAAAATTCTAATATGTATTTAAAGATATTGGGATTTCTGATACAATAATACTAAGATAAAGAAGAGGTGATAATATTGGGTAAGTTAAGACGTTCTATTAATGACAGGGTTTTCTCAGGAGTTTGCGGTGGTATTGGTGAATATTTTAATATAGATCCAACTATAGTTCGTATAGTCTGGGTATTATTGTCTCTACGTTCCTTTGGTACATCTTTAATAATATACCTTGTTTGCAGCTTTATTATACCAGAGGATGACGGAGTTATTTATAGCGAAGATTATGATAGTGAAAAATATGAGAAAATTAAAAGAAACACCCCTATTCTAATAGGTCTAGGCCTTATAATTTGGGGGGCTATCTCTTTAGCTAATATTATCTTCCCTTGGTTTCATCTAAGAATAAAAAACCTATGGAGTTATTGGCCTATTTTATTAATTGTTTTAGGCTTATATATTATATTTAATCAGAGAGATAGGTAGAAAGAGTGATCTTATGAAGATATCTAAAATTGAACCTCAAAAAAATAGGCATAGGGTAAATATCTATGTAGATGATAAGTTTGCCATAGGAATAGACAATGAAATCAGATATAAGTATAAGTTGGAAGTAGATATGGAAGTAGATGATGACTTCATCAATGAAATCCTTGTAGCAGAAGAAAAGAATAATGCAATCAATTATGCCTTAAAACTACTCTCATATCGGCAAAGATCTGAAAAGGAAATGTGTGATTCCCTTAAACGAAAAGGATTTGACGAAGATATAATAAATCATACCCTTGAATATTGTAAAGAAAGGGATTATTTAAATGACCGTAAATTTGCAGAAAGCTTTATTAAGGATAAAATTAATTTTTCAAAGCTTGGCACCGAAAGAATAAGATACGAACTAAGATTAAAGGGAGTATCTGATGAGATTATTAATAGGGTGTTAAGAGTAAGCAAAGATGAACAACTACAATCTGCCATGGAATTAGGAGAAAAGAGATTAAGGTTATATAAAGATGATTCAAAGGATGCAAAATATAGAAAACTAAGCGGGTTTTTACAAAGAAAGGGCTATTCTTACGATATCATATCTAAGGTGCTTAAAGAACTATTATAGGATTGGTGATTTTTTGTTCTATGTATATATTTTACAGTGTAGCGATACTACCCTTTACACAGGGTGGACAGTAGATTTAGAAAAAAGGGTTAAATACCATAATAAGGGAAAGGCCTCAAAATATACTAGAGCTAGGCTACCTGTTAAACTTGTTTATTATGAGATATTTCATGATAAGGTAGCTGCTCTAAAAAGGGAGTATGAAATCAAGCAATTTTCTAGAAATAAAAAGTTGAGATTAATAGATTTAAAAAAAGAAGAGGTGGCGAAGTGACTCATTTTTTTCATAGAGTAGCTAGAAACCCGATTATAGCTGCTATAAGGGATTTAGATGATTTAGATACTGCATTGGAATGTCCTGTTGAAATCATTTTTCTGCTTAATGGCAATATTTTTAACCTAAAAGAAATCTCCCAAAAGGTAAGATCTAAAAATAAGGGCTTATATATCCATATTGAATCAATAGACGGTTTTTCTAAGGATACTTGGGGATTAGAATATATAGTTAAGAATATCTATCCAGATGGTATAATAACTGAGAAAAGCAATTTAGTAAAGCTGTGTAAGGATATGGGCGTTTTTACTATTCAGAGAATGCTTATACATGACTCCATAGCCTTGGAAAATTCCATAAAATCAATCAAAAATTTGAGACCTTCAGCCATTGAGATTTTGCCTGGGATTATGCCAAAGTTGATTAAAAAATTTATTCAAGAAACAAAAATATCCGTAATAGCCAGTGGGCTTATTACGGATAAATATGATATCCACTCTAGTTTAGATGCTGGCTCTACTGCCATATCAACATCATGTAAAGATCTCTGGTACCTATAAGTTATTTAATTTTTATTCCTTGACTTCGTATCACTTCTTCCCATAGGGTAGTATATCGGCCTAAAGACCATTCTGCCATAATAATACTATCTGAGCTATTTAGCCTTACCCTTCCCAATTCTTTCGAAGAGATCTCATTGTTCTCTATAGCATATATTTGTAGATTATTTCTCGTAACTACTATAATAATGTCTTCATTGGGTGAAGTAAAAGCGTCTATGGCTTCTGGAATTTTTGATTTGATCTTATTCCAGGGTATTACCAACTCATCATAGTTCACTAGTTCCTTAGGTGGTATGGTTTTAATGTTAAAGTCCTTGTATAACTCTTCTCCGTCTACATGGTAGTTAATCCTACCTTTCATAATCCAATAACCATTTCTCCTAAACAATCCAAAACTCTCCTCATCTAAAAACATACTAGAATCGGATTTCATAATACTTTGAGCACCTTCTACAAAGGTTTTTAAACCTTCATCACCTAAAACATCTGAGATTTTTATTGCTTTACCATTGTCTAAATAATCAATTGGATAGGTTTTTAAGGCCTTTCTATTATTGGCCAAATTTGTTTCTTCTACACAAATATAATCATTACCTATATATAGTATGGTTTTTATTATTGAAGGTTCTATAGAGGCTAAGTCCATTTCTATTCCATATTCGAAAGTAAATAGCTTCACATCATCAAAATACTCCTCTGGATATTTCCTCTTTTCTATTGCCTTTATCTCATCAATTATACTATTGTCATTTTTATTTCTCTTAACATCTATAGTCCAAAATCCCTTTTTTCTTGGTACCAATAGGCTATCCATTTCATAAATAGAAGATATATTTCTATTATTGGTCCTTATCCAAATTGTCTTATATGTCCAATTATCCTCATCGTTTATTTCATCATAATCGTAGGATTTTATTCCTAAAAGAACTCCAGACCTTAAAGTATCCACTTCTTCTATATTAGATATTCTCATCAAACTATGTTCCACACTTATATATCTTTCTATTTCTTCTTTACTTACCTCATCTACTACTTTTCTCAAAAAATAGAATTTATCTTCATTAAAAAAAAACAATTCATCTTCACTATATTTTATAAATTCGTAGAAAAATTGGTTGTTGCTGGATATGGAAATTACTTCTCCTTCTTCTTCTGTTAGGTTTAAGTATTCAGAACTTATTTTATATTTATACAACAGATAATCTGAAATATTTACATTCTTATATATAAAGGAAGGTTCCAAAATAAAATCCTTATCAACAACTACTGCTGAATCATGAAATAATACTTCCCTTCCTATTAAGGATTCCTCTTCATCTGAAACTCCCTTAATATAAGGGCTGTCTATTGAATCTTCTATTATCCACTTTCCAGATAAAGGTGGTTGTCGATTTTCTGGTGCCACTATACTATCTTTAATTTGAAGTTTTCCATTGCTACATGAGGTTAGCATACTCAATAGTACAAGGCCGAAAATTATTAGACGAGCTCTTTTCATATTTGGTCCTCCTTCGTAGGTAGTTTTACAACCACCCTTGTTCCTTGGTTTAAAGCAGAGAATATTTCCATAGTGCCATTATGTAATTTCACTATTTCATCACAAATAGATAGGCCAATGCCACTATGAGACTTGCTATTTTTACCCTTGTAAAACTTTTCTTTTACCTTTGATAAATCCTCTTCAGGTATACCAACACCTGTATCCTTTACTTCTAGTATCAATATTTCATTATCCTTATAAGCATTTAATTCAACCTTCCCACCTGGTGAAGTGAATTTAAAAGCATTATCTAATAAGTTTATAAGTACTTGTTTAATCCTGTTTTCGTCTCCTAAAAACGTACCTAAGTCTTGTTTTACATTTACCATGAAATCGATTTCATTATTAATGGCTCTAGGCCTTAGTTGCTTGCCTATCATTTCTATGGTATTTCCTATATCAAATTCATCTTTTTCCAATTTTATCCTACCAGATACAAATCTAGAAAAATCTAATAATTCTTCTACCATGGCTGTTAACCTATCACTTTCCTTTTCAATAATATTTAATCCATCTATAATGATCTCATTTTCTTGAAAATCTTCAGATTTCAAGGTAACAGCCCAACCCTTAATGGATGTTAAAGGGGTCCTTAATTCATGGGATATGGATGAGATAAAATCATTTTTAAGCTGCTCCTTTTTAATCAATTCTTCAGCCATATAATTTAGGGTGTTTGATAGTTTCCCTATTTCGTCCTTAAGCTTAAGATTACTTCTTACCCGTAACTGGCCACTAGCCATTTTTTCAGCTATTTCAGTGACCTCCTTTAAAGGCTTAACTATTGAGTTAGCAAGGAATATACTAACTAAGCCTGAGATAAAAATAACTATAATTCCCATGCCTAGTATGGCTAACGCAAGGGCCAATATTGTATCGTTAACCTCTTTTAGGGATGTAATAAATCGAATGATTCCAACTACCCTATCTTCATATTTTATTGGAGCTGAAACTGACATTACAGGACTATCAAAATAATTTACAGTTCCCACCCAACTGCCTATTTCACCTGAAACTGCCATCTGAATATCTGGTAATAGGTTAGAATCATCATTTTTAACTCCTAGTGAATCCATCAACAACTTTCCATTAGGGTCTAAGATTTGAACTTGGGCATTAGTATGTTGCCAAAAGACATCTACATCATCAATTATTATATCTTCTAAGGTTTCCGATGAAAAATACCTCAGATAATAATCAATAGATAGTTCAATTTCGTTAGTGAGGATGACCTCCACATTTTTATAATAATATTCCTTAATGCCATTTATTAGGACTACTTCTAATATGACAACAGTAATAACTATGATGAGCATAAAATTGAAAACTAATCTTGTCTTTATACTTTTTTTCATCTGTTTTCACCTAGTTAATAATTATTCTTTTTCCTTCCATCTATAGCCTATTCCCCATACAGTTTCAATATAAACAGGATTACTAGGGTCTTCTTCAATTTTTGCCCTAAGCCTTCTTATATTAACATCGACAATTTTGGAATCACCAATAAAATCATAGCCCCATACCATGTTTAAAATTTCATCCCTCTTAAAAGCTCTTCCTGGTTGCTCTAAAAATAATTTTGCTATTGCGTATTCCGTTGGTGTCAATTCTATTTCTTCATCATCTTTATAAAACTTTCTAGAATAAGTGTCTATTTTAAAAGGTTCAGATATTAATAGATTACTAGCTTTTATTTTTTCAGAAGGTTCTACCCTTCTTGCTAAAGATTTTACTCTTAAAACTAATTCAGTAGGATTAAAAGGTTTAGTCATATAATCATCTGTACCATATTCTAGCCCCATAATCTTATCAATGTCTTGGGATTTTGCAGTTAACATTATAATTCCCATTCTTGGATATTCTTGACGCAAGATCTTGCATACTTGAAACCCATCTATGCCGGGAAGCATAATGTCCAAGATTGCTATATCTATATTCTCTCTCCTTGCAATTGATAAGGCCTCTTCACCAGATTCTGCTTCAAAAACATTGAACCCATTTCTCTCAAGGTTTATTTTGACAAATTTCCTAATGGATGATTCATCCTCAACGATTAATATAGATTTATCCATATAATCACTTCCTTACTGTTCTAATTTCTTAAAAACATAACCTTTACTTATTAAGTATTCTATTATCTCAGGTAATGCTTCTGCAGTTGAAGTTTTAGCATCTGTATCGTGCATTAAAATGATCAATTCCTTTTGTCCCTTTACTGTTGACTTAAATCTTTCTATTAATCTGTCTTTATCTAAATCTATGCCTTCTGCATCACCATTTAAAGCATTCCAATCATAAACCCTATATCCCATTTCTTCTGCTGCCTCTACAAATTTCTTTTTATATGGACTATGGGAACCACCAGGCAACCTCAATAGGCTGGTTTCAAAATCTTGGCCCAATACTCTTTTCATTGCTTCTTCAGCAAGTCCTAACTCTTCAAAAAAATTATCTAAATTCTTATAAATATATGAATATACGTGACTATAGGAATGATTGCCTATGGAATGGCCTTCATCGTAGATCCTCTTCAATATACTAGGATTTACATCTACCATTTTTCCTAAAACAAAAAATGTAGCCTTAATATTATAGTCTGCAAGAATATCCAAAATCTTTGGAGTAACTATATTTGAAGGGCCATCATCAAAGGTAAGATAGGCAACTTTAGGATTTTTTTGTGCTTGTTCTGCTAGTTCCTTTTCAGCTTTAAATTTTGACTCTGCTGCTAATTTCCTCTCTTCTAAAAGTCTCAATTCCTCTAGTTGCTTTTCTTCAGCTATTCTAATCTCTTCTAATCTTTTCCTCTCAGCTTCTTCCCTTGCACTAATCTCCTCTATTTGCTTTATTTTTTCATCTAGTAATAATTTTACTGGATTGTTTACTGTCATATTATTAATAGTCGTTTCTACATCTGTTGCTATTACAGATGTGCTAGGGCTACATAAAATTTTTGCAGAAAAACTGCCTATAAAGAAAAATATAATTGCCAGAAGTATTACAAATTTTTTACTCAAACCTATCTCCCCCATTAGCTATCATCTGTTCTAAGTCTAATTTTAGCATATAACACATTAATATTCTATTGGTTACAAAGAATTTAATAAACAGTTACAAAGTTCTTACAATTATTATTAGGCAAACTAAAATAGGCTGTGTACAGCCTATTTGTTAAAGTGGATAAAAGCTTTGGTTCCTCCTAAATAGTTCAGCAATCAGTAATATAGTTATTAAATCCCTTATAATTCTGCTCCTGCCATAGAAGATTCTTTGTTCTCCTCTTACCCTACCCCTTCCTCTATATCTTCTTTCATATGGATCTTCATCTATCTCAGGACATTCTTTCACCATTTTCATATATATGTTGTCAACCATCTTTTCCATCTGCTCTCTAGTAATGTTTTCCATGGAGCAATTTTCATCTAAGTTGTTATCTATTTCTGCTATCGCCTTAGGATAAATCCTGTAATACAGTTCAGGATAATCAAAGTTCATAAAAGCACCTCCCCTTTATATTCCTTTTATATAATATGAAAGGGAAGGTGCTTTTGATACTTTTAATCCAGTAAATCTTTAAATTGTGATTTGTACAGCCTTGCATAAATCTTGTCAGCAGCTAGTAGTTCTTCATGGCTACCCCTCTCTGCTATACCTTCAGATGTTAAGACTAAAATTTCATCTGCATTTTTAATAGTAGATAATCTATGAGCTATTACTAAAGTAGTTCTACCTTTAGATAAATCATCTAAGGATTTTTGAATCATAATTTCAGTTTCATTATCTAAGGCAGAAGTTGCCTCGTCTAATATCAATATTGGAGGATTCTTTAAAAATAGTCTAGCAATAGAAATCCTTTGTTTTTGACCACCTGAAAGCTTAACTCCCTTTTCTCCAATATATGTTTCATATCCATCAGGTAATGTCATTATAAAATCATGGATCCTAGCCCTTTTAGCAGCTTCAATAACCTCATCTTCACTGGCATCTGGATTACCATAGACAATATTTTCATATATAGTTCCAGTAAATAGGAAAACATCCTGTTGAACTAATCCAATTTTCTTCCTAAGGGATTTAATCTTTATATCCTTTATGTCTATACCGTCTAATAAAATTTTCCCTTCATTAGTTTCATAAAATCTAGGAATCAAATGACATAAAGTAGTCTTGCCTGCACCTGAAGGGCCCACTATGGCCACTGTTTTCCCTGGCTCAATAGTTAGGTTTAAGTTAGATAAAACTGTATTTTTACCATTGTTATAACTAAAGGATACATCCTTAAATTCAATTTTTCCCTTTACATCTTTTAATTCAATGGCATCTTCCTTATCAACAATGTCTGGTTCTATATTCATAATTTCAACAAATCTTTCAAATCCAGTCATACCATCTTGTAATTGCTGTGAAAACTCGGCTAATCTCCTAATTGGTTGCATGAAAAAATTAACATATAGATTGAAGGAAAACAGATCACCTAGATTAATTATTTTCTTATAGACAAAATAACCACCAAGGCTGATTACTAATAGATTTAATACACTAGATAAGATACCGATTCCTGAGGCAAACTCTGCCATAACCTTATAGGATTCCTTCCTAGCATTACTAAAATGAAGATTGCCTTCATTAAATTTCTCTATTTCATACTCTTCATTGGTGAAGGATTTGGCCACCCTAATTCCTGATATACTATTTTCCAATTGGGCATTCACATTGGCAATTTTTTTCCTAACTTCCCTAAAGGCGTTAGACATCTTTTTTCTCTTGCTTATTACAAACCAAATCATCAGTGGTATGAAGGTAAATAGGATTAAAGTCAATCTCCATTCAATTCTTAATAGGACTATAAAAGAACCTATTAAGAGAATAGATGATATAAATAAATCCTCTGGCCCATGATGTGCAAGTTCCGTTATATCCCTTAAATCGTTAACTATTCTAGACATTATGTGTCCAGTTTTATTGTTGTCGTAATAACTAAAGGGTAAGGTTTGTAAGTGAGAAAATATATCTCTTCTCATATCATGTTCAATCCTTACTCCTAGTAAATGACCCCAGTATGAAACTATATAATTACTTATATATCTTATGACAAACAATATACACATGAAGATAGTCCATCTTAATAGTAAATCCATCCTACCGGCAGGAATGATTTCATTTATTATCTTCCTAGTAAAGATTGGAAAGATTAAATCTGAACCTGCAATAAGTAGGGCAAAAAACATATCTATGAAGAATAAAGTTTTATGAGGCTTATAATATGAAATAAATCTCTTGAGCAATTTATTACCTCCTTTTTACAAGTTATTTCGAGTCACGAATATTATATACCATTTATTATACCTTTTCAATTATTTAAATTTATCCATCCATTATAATTTGCATTGTAGATTAAATCTAAGATAAAGAAAAACATCATATATATGAAAGTTATAGGTCCAGTATCGTTTAATATCATTCCAACTAAAGCTGTTATAAAAACTATTAAGGTCTTTTGCCTTAAGCCAAGATCTTGTGTAATAAAGCCCTTCATTTTCCTTAGGACTAATATTTGAGAAACTAAAACTATTGAAAAAGGTGGAGCTATGGTTAATCTAAGCAATTCTTTTGCCTTAAAGGAAACAATATTCATAAATTCCCATAATCCATTATTCTTAATTCTATAAATGAATTCTATTGCATGGGAACTAGAACTACTGCTATGATCTAATAACATATTAATTGCAAAGATTCCAATAATCAAAAATAGAAATACTATTACTTTTTTAATAGTTATTTTATTTAAGGAAAAGATAAAGGCAAACATTAGGCCAAATAAAACTACAGAAGTTATAAAGCCTCCTGTATTAGCACCAAATCTAGCAGATAAGGTCAGCATATTTAATGCAAATATGATTAAGCCAAGTATTTTTTTATATCCTTCATTGTATATACCCTTAATGGATGAAAAATACAACAAGATTGATGATATTAATAATACTCCCATTATTCCATTATTTAAGCCATAATATCTTGCTCCATAGACCAAGTTGTTAAATCCAATAAATGAATTGTATATAACATTAGGGTAGAATAAGGTCCCTGCTACTATTAAACAATAAGTTATAATACTTAAAGTTTTTATTAAGTGTAATTTCTTTTTATTAATAAATCTTATCAATGCATAAGATATTAAGATACATAATAAAAAGTATAGGACAATATTCTTATGAAAATTAAATATACCCAATATTATAGATACTGGTATGCTGGCTGCTAAAGTGTAATATAGCATGTATATCCATTGGTCTACTTTCTTATACTTCAAAAACTTTATACTAAAAACAAATTGAGTAAAATAGAATAATCCATGGAATATTACCGTAAGGATTAGAAGATTTATTGTAGTAGAATAAATCTCTCTTATCCTACCCATAGGATTGTCTACCTCAATAATTTCAAAGGGTTTCCCCACGTTTTTATCATGGTCTAATCCATAGATGCTTTTTAAATGGACTGAAATATCCTCTAAAGCTATGAAACCAAGCCTATTTGTAGACTGACTAGTTAATATGCCTGAATCAATCCCATTAATATAGACAAATGGTACTATAAACCTATTTAAGAAGCTTTTATTCTCTTCTGCTACTCCCTCAGGTAAGATTATAATATTCCTTTCCCTATAGTTTTCTAAGTAACCTTTTAATATATCTATTCTTTTTGGCTCTTCATCAAAGTCATATGATAGTAGCAATACATTAGAATCTTTTAGAAGATAATCTGTTTTTTCAACTAACCAATCTATATCATAGTTGATTTCACCTATGTGAAAATCCACCTCACCCTTTTTATTGGAAACCAATAATTTTCCCGTTTTCCCTCCTATGTAGGCAACTTTTTCATCCTTTAAGACATCCCCTAAGTAATCGATTTTAGCATTTTTAGTTTTGAACTCCTTTAGGGAAAGTTTTCTTCCAGTATTTATGGACAATAATAGGTTTTCTTTATAATAGGGAGGCCTAGTTTTATAGTTTACAAGCCCAATACTATGTTTTTCTAAGGACAAATCTTCAATTATATCAAAGGACAATTCATCTACTAGGATTATGATAGAATCTACATTGTCTGCCAATATAGAATTAGGTATAAAAAATATAAACAAAACTATTAAAAATCTTATAATCTTTCTTTTCATCTCATCACCTTAGTATATGATCCAATTGAGGATTCTAAAAATACCCAAAACAAATGCTAAAATGGAGACTAACATCTTATACCTATAGGCCCTATCCTTTTCAAGATCATCCTTTTTCCTGAAGACCTTTAGTCCATCTTCCTCTATTAAATCGTAATTTTCAAAAACATAAATAAAAATACTTATAAATATAAAACTTAGGCCAATTAGCAAAATAACTCCTCCTATTCCAAATCACAAAAAGATCTATGCTTACAATAATGATTACATTTATTAGCTTTATTATAATCTAAAATACTAGAGTTATTAGATACAAAATCCATAAAATCTTCTAAATTCTTAAGATTGTTGATTAAGCTTTCTTGGTCTATGGGGATGTCTACAGATTGACCATTTTCCAAAAGTATTATGCTAGCCCTTTCAATGTCTATATTCATTATTTCCTTGACTACATAGGCATAGAGCTGTAATTGGGGAGTGTATTTATAAACTAAATAATCAAGGTTTTCGATTTTATTAGTCTTATAATCTAATATTTCAGCCTTGCCATTATGAATATTTATCCTGTCTATTATACCAGTTATATAGTAATCCTTTATCTTTAAATAGAAGGGCCTCTCCATATACACCCTTTCATAATCTTCCCTATAAAGCATAATATAATTATCTATATAGACTTTTAATTCTTCATAGATTTCATCTGTATATGGTATTCCACAGGCTATGGTGAGCCTTTCTAATAGTTTTTTACCATCAACTCCTAATCTATAGTGTTCACAGAATTTATGGACAATATTTCCCTTTTCAATTCCATCTAAGTACTTATCATCTTTAACATCTACTTCCTCATCAACAACAGAAGCTAGTTTCCTATAATAATCTAGGAAGAATCTTCTCTTACATTCTCTAAAGACTAGATATTGAGAAATACTATACCTTTCAATTATTTTTTTATTTTTTTCTGGCATGTCAACTAATAGGGGTAATTCCATATCCATGTTTTCCACAGTTAATAATTCATCTTCTATTAAATTTATAGGTTTATATTCTTCACCTTCCATATCAATCTGAGATATTTTTTTACATTGTGAATAATCTATAAGCTCCTTGATAAGTTTTTTGTAACCTGTATCCTTCCCTTGAAAACCCAAAATCAAATAGTCTTCAGCCCTTGTCATTGCCACATACAAAACTCTCTCCATCTCTTCTTTTTCCTTTTCAGCAAGCTCTTTTTTAATTCTATTATAAAGGACTTTGCTATTATTAGTTTCAATACCAATACCAAGGTTCTTTGAAAAAATGATATTTGGAAATCCTGTATTTGGAGAGCTACAAAGTTCTGGGATTATAACTACTGGAAATTGGAGGCCTTTTGATTTATGAATTGTAAGTATTTTAACTACATTTGAGTCTTCTGAATATATCTTTTCTTGGGCCTCATCCATATCCTTTATTTCATCTAAGTAGTCTATAAAATCCTCCAAACTTCTTATATTGTCTTTTTCATATTCTCTTACCAAGTCTATAAACTTATATATATTGGCCACTGCCTGTTTACCACCGTGTTTTAATAACATGGATTCAACAAAAAAAGTTTTTGATATCAATTCATTAACTAAAAATTCCAGACCATATAGGTGTTTTACTTCAAATAAATATTCCATTAGTTCAATTGCTTCTATTATTCTTTCCTTTTCCTCTTCTTTTAATATGTTCCTATTTATTACTTCCTTCATGGATTCATATACTGTGGTTTCTCTATATCTTAGTATCCAATACAAGGTCTTATCTGAAAGTCCAATCATTGGAGATCTTAAAAAGCCAACAGTGGCTATAGTATCAAAGGGGTTGCTTATAGCTTTGAAGGCATTTATTAAATCTAATATTTCTCTTTGTTCAAAAAAACCCTTACCACTAAAATTATAAAAGGGAATCCCAAATCTTTTCAATGCTTCTTCATAGATATGATTTCTAGTACTAGCCCTAAAGAGAATAGCAAAATCACCATATTTATACTTACCTGATAGGACTAACTCCTTAATTCTCTTTGCTATTAATTGACTTTCATAAATCCTATGATATTCACTGGGACTAACCCCCTCAGGTACGATTAAATCTTCATTTTCCAATATTTCAATATCTATTTGATTAGCTGAATTTCTAAAATGAGATAACCTATTATAACGATTTGCCATAAGCTTAAGAAATATATCATTGATAAAGCCTAATACAGTATTTACTGTCCTATAGTTTATATCTAATGTAATAGGTTTTGCTTTAGATACTTCTTCTATATCATCTATAACATCGTAGAATACATCTAAATCAGCGCCCCTAAAGCCATATATAGATTGTTTTGGATCTCCTACTACAAACAAATTGGATTTGTCTAATTTTTTATCTACGGAAGCTAGTTTATAGAAAATATTCTTCTGCAATTCATTAGTATCTTGAAACTCGTCTACCATTATATATTTAAATTTATCTTGGTACCTTTTCCTTATAGCTTCATCATCAAGTAATTTTAAAACCCTAATTTGCAGGTCGTCATAGTCTAAAGCTCTTAAATCACATTTTTTAGATTCGTAATTCCTATCTATTGCAATTAATAAATCTAAAACTGTACTATAGATTTGAATATTATTTTTCTCGTAGCTTAATAAAACCCTTTCAATGGCTTCCTTCAATAATTCTATTTTCTCTGCTTCTTTGGTGCTCTTCCCTATATTGTCATATAGGAAAGTAATTATTTCTGGCAGTTCTTCATCATTGTATTCATCATTAAAAAATTTAATCCAGGTTTCATTATTTTGAAGCTTATATATCTTAGTATTTTTAGGCAATTTCTCCATTAGGTACTTAAAAATATCTTTTATACTGGTTAAATCATCATGGGATATTTCAAAATCATTTAATTGCTTTATGGTTCCTTCCTTCAATTGTAAAAAACTTATACCTACACTTCTTACCTTGTTATAAATATATAAGAAGTCCTTAACCAATGATTCAACATTATCTTTTCCAAAGGCTAGTAGCAATTTATAGACTCCTTCATCTTCATTTATGCCTTTTATCAAGACCTCTCTTATGGCTTCCTTTAAAACTTTCGATGCCTGGTAATCCTCCATCACTTCAAAATATGGGTCTATGTTGGCTTCCACTGGACATTCCCGAAGAATCTTAGCGCAAAAACTATGTATAGTCGAAATATTTGCCTTTTCCAAATCCCTATAGTATTTCCTCCATTTATAACCCTTATTGAAACGCTTTCGTATCTCTGCCCTAATTCTATGAATCATCTCCTGAGTGGCCTTTTTGGTAAAAGTTATGGCTACTATGGACTCTATTTCCTTACCCTCTTCAAGATTACCGTGTTCTAATATATAGATATATCTTTCAGTTAAAACCTTAGTCTTTCCAGTACCTGCACCAGCATTTACGGCCAAATTTCTATCTATGGTTTTAACCGCCTGTTTTTGGGCTTCATTTAGTGTCATTACTCTACCTCCACCTTGGACTTTATTTTTAGCCATTGTTTTTTCTATATTTTGAGTATTCTCTGGAACCATTACATGACCTCCAATACTCTTTCATATCTACAAATATCTTTATATATGCAATATGGTGAACATTCCAAGGGATTAACAGAGAAATCACCAGATAATATCTTTTCTATTATCCCTCTAATATTTGCTTTTGTCTCCTCCATAAGCCTGTCCCATTCCTCTTTAATTAGGGCACCTTTATGTCTATTAGTAACTTGGTTAGTTTCTCCTTTGATACCTAGTTTAACGTCAAATTTATCTTGAGAAATCACTCCATATACTCCAGCCACAATATTTTTATCTACTTGTGATAAGGCATAAATAGGTAATTGCAAGGATAGGCCTTGTAAGATCTTATCTATATCATATACTCCATAGCTACTACTTTTATAATCCATGATTATATATTTGTCTTCACCAGCGATTTTGTCAATTCTATCGATTTTTCCTCTAAATTTCACATCTAGTCCATCAATTTCTATGGAAAAATCCTTATATTTCCCAAATTCCACTTCGAAGGCATAGGGTACTAACTTTTCCTTAGGATTGGAAATTCTCTCTATATCCTTTTCAATAAATTTAACTAATCTATTATGGATATTATCCATTATTAATTGATTCAGTTTATTATGCAAATCAAAGCCTATTTGGATGGCATATTTATTTATTAAATCCCTAAGATAAGCTGAAGTTTCTTCCACCTTAAATACTTTATTGTCCAAAATATGGTCTTCCAAGTATTTTTGATAATTAATATAGTATTCTTTTAATACTTCATGGTAGATATTTCCAAGGTCAACAGGCTTATATTCTTGAAAATACCTTTCCATTTCATCTACATTTAGTATTCTACTTAATAAAAAATAATAAGGACATTTGCTATAGGCCTCTAAGTAGGTATTTGAATATACTTTATTGAGATGAATTTCTTCTAAATCCCTTTTAATATTATCATCTGAAATAAGTCCATTATATTCACTATAATCAGGAGATAACCTCCTATATTCACAATAATTTTTCTCATTGATCTTTCTAAGCTTGTCCTTAAGTTTAGCATTGTGAAATATATAATAGGGTTTTAAATCTTCACTTAAGTTGCTTAGATTCAATATTAAAAAATTTGATAATTCATCTACAGTAGTTATGTTTTCTATGCTGTTTTTGATCTGATAGTCAAAGTCTAAATTTATGGTTAGTATTTTTTCTTCAAGCCTTTCCCCATTGAACATATTTAAAAGTTCATCTAGAAAAAATGAAAAGATACTATCTTCTTCCTTGCCTTCACTTAAGGATAGGTAAAGAATATCTTCACATGATCCAACTAGGGAAGCAAATTTAATTACTTCATTATTTAACCTATTATGATAAGATTTATAGTCTAGGCCTATTTCCTTCAAATATCTATGGTTCATATCATTTATAAAGAAATTGTTTTCTTTCAATATTGGATAATAATTTGAAGATAGGCCAGCAATGAATAGAATTTCATGTGTAAACCCTCTACTGCTTATGGGATTCAGTACCTTAACTCCCCTTATATTACCATCCTCTTCAAGTAAAGTCTCATTTCTTATGGTCTTTAAAATGGCATCAAAATAATCTACAATACCAACCTTTTCTTCTATTAAGGCAAGTCCATTCAAATCTTCAGTTATCTTTAGCAGCTTGTCTAAGGCTTGAAGATCCCTATGGAGGAGTTGGTAATTATTGTCCTTAGTATATCTTTTATAAATTAGACTTTTAAGATTATAGTCCTTAATCATCTTGGTAAAAATCTTACCATAGTTTTCAACTGTATCCCTTTCTGAAATTAAGCCTAACTCAGCTTTTAATCTCTCCACCAATCCTATGATATACTCAATATAATCCATGGAGATATTTAAGGAAGTCTTTTCTGAAAATATTTTATACAGTTCATCAATATTGGTAAAATTCAACTTCCTTAAGATGTATTCAAGTATATCCATATATTCATAATCTACTATATTAAAATAATATGCTTTCAGTCTAGAGATTACAGCCTGCTTGTCCCCACCATTTATCCTAGTTTCTATTAAGTTTAAAAACTCTTTTACTAAGGGCACTTGAATTAAGGGAATTTCCCTTCTAGCATTAATAGGTACCTGCTCCTCACTTGCCACTTTAAATAGGTTTTCCTTGTATTCTTCATTTAGGAGGACTATGGCCATGTTTTCCAGTTTATAACCATTTTTGTAGTGCCTTTTTATTTCCTCAAATATCTTTTTAAGTTCTAAATAGATACTAGGGGATTTAATTAGCCTAATATTATCTGTGTAATTCAGCTTTTCTACTTCTTCATGGAAAAAATTGTACCCGATGGTTTCAAAAACATTCTTTTCCTTGCCTTCAACATATTCTAATTGGAATCCTAATTCCTTTAACCTATATAAAGTTTCATCTATATTAGGTATTTTTGATTTCATCTCAAAGGGAATATTTATATAGATATCTATATTGGTCTTTGCAAGCTCTTTAATTATTTCCATTTCCACTGGCCTAAAGTCATAAAATTCATCAATAATTATAAAATCTAGATCGTCAAAAATATGCAGGTTATTCTTCAAATGATCTATAGCTTTAAAATAGGCTCCTTCCCTATCTATTAAGCCTAAAGAGGTCAAATTCCTTTCATATTCACTATAAATAAGGCCTATCTCTTCAAAGTATGGTATCTTAGGGCAAGAGTACAAATAATCAGCTGGATATATTAAAGACCTTTTTATTTCTCCTATTATATAGCTAAGCCCTTCTAAAAAACCTTCAGTTGAAATAATATTTTTGTAGTAACTTAGTTTTCCTTCTTCATTTAGCTTGCTAATGGATTTCTTTATAACCAAATCCTTCATAGCATCATTGATGACAAAATAGATCTCATCCTTTAATATATTGTTGACTATGTCATCAAAGGTAAACAAATTTACTTCAAAGACCTTTTCAGTTTTATTTATGAATTTTTTTCTATAGTCCTTTAGTAGGCCTCCATGGGATAGGACATAGTAAAATTTGTTTCCCAAGCCCTTCTTTAAATAATCCAACGCCATATTAAATAGTTTAGTTTTTTGATCGTTATTAAAAGGTCCAAAATAAATAATTTTATTAGCCATCTTTTTCCCCCTATTTTTTTATTTTATCAATCAAGTCTATGGTCCTATTATTTAATTCACTTAAATCTATCTTGTCTATTGGATTATCGTTTATATTATACTTGTCTTTTAGTTTTAAAATCCTGTAAACTTTATTATTGACTTCTTCTTCAGTTAATTCTCCTCTTTCTACTGCCTTAGTAATCTCTTCTATAACTTTAATTACATTATTCTTGCCATGGCAGATTAAGGCTAGATCTCCGCCTGCCTTAAGGAAAGATAGAACACCTTCTTCTATAGTATAATTCTCCATTATGGCTCCCATGGTCATATCGTCTGATATTATTACACCAGTAAATCCTAACTCATCCCTCAATAATTCATTGATTATCCTTGAAGACATGGTAGCAGGGTAATTATCTATTTCTGGATATAAAATATGGGCAAGCATTATGGCATCTACATTATTTTCTATGGCCTTAATAAAAGGAACAAGTTCAAAGGATTTTAATTCATTCTTTGTTTTATTGACTATAGGCAAGTTTATATGGGAATCCAAATTTGTATCTCCATGGCCTGGAAAGTGTTTTACAACAGAAATTACATCCCTATCCATTATACCTAGCATTACTTGTATTCCATTAATTGCAACAGATTCTTTTTCTGAACCAAATGCCCTATTGCCTATTACTGGGTTATTGGGATTTGAGTTAATATCTAAAACTGGACTAAAATTCATATTAAACCCTAAGGATTTTACCCGATCCCCTAGAACCTTTCCAAGTTCATAGGAAAGCTCCTTATCATTCTTTTTCCCAAATTCTCTAGCCTCAGGTAACCTAGGATAGGACTTAGGCAGCCTGCTAACCTTTCCTCCCTCTTCATCTATGGATAATAGTAAAGGAATTGGATTTTTAGAGTTTATTTCCTTTATATCATTAAGTAGTTCTAATGTTTGTACTTCATCAAGTATGTTTCTTGAAAATAATATAAAGCCACCTATCTTATATTCTTCTATTAATTCCATTATATCTTCGTTTAAATCAGTTCCTTCAAATCCAGCAATTACCAATTGACCAACCTTTTCCTTTAAACTTAAGGGCTTTATCTTTTCCTCAATCGGATCAAATGGTTCCTCTGGTATATCTTCATTAGGCTTTTCCGCCCCATTTCCCTTAGGGAGATTATCAATATGTTCATTATCCTTTGGCAGATTATTATTTTTGCTACATCCCACTAACAAAACTATTAGGGAAAATAGTAACACCAATATTTTTCTCGTCTTTGTCATAAAATCATCCTCATCTAAATAGTTGTTTATTGTAGTTTTCCCAATTTACAATATAATAAATGGAGAGTAGCCTCTCCATTTAAAATATATTTAAATTTAATTCTCTTGATAGGTCCTTCATTATCCCATATCCTGCTATGGAGTTGCCAAATTTATCTAAGGCTGGGCTAAAGACTCCAATACCTAATTTGTTTGGAATAGTAGCAAGTATGCCTCCACCCACTCCGCTTTTAGATGGGATACCTACTGTAGCAGCATATTGGCCGCTGAAATCATACATTCCACAGGTAGTCATTATGGCTGTTACTATGGCAGCCATCCTTTCATTTTCGATTCTACCCTCTAAATCCAAGGGACACCTTCTTGCTATAAATAGGCCTATTTTAGCAAGATCTACAGCTGTTACCTCTATGGAACATTGTTTAAAATAAGTATCAAGTATATCTTCTACTTCTCCCTCTAACAAACCCTTTGACTTCATCAAATATGCTATGGCCCTATTCTTATCTCCTGTGTATTTTTCAGATAGGTAGACTTCTTCATTATAGGTAATACCTGGATTTTCAGCAATCAATCTAATAAATTCAATTATTCTATTAAATTTTTCCTCCTTATTCCCCTTAATCAATGAAGTAGTTATAATTGCTCCAGAATTTATCATTGGGTTAGCTGGCTTTTGGTTTTTTAAGTCCATCTTATATAGGGTATTAAAGGGTTCGTCAGTTGGTTCACATCCAACCTTGGAAAAATAGTAATCCTCCCCATTATCTTTTAGAGCTAACATTAATCCAATTATTTTAGATATGCTTTGGATAGTAAATTTTGTATTATAATCTCCAGCCTTGTAAATATTTCCATCTATGTCTGAAATAGATATGCCAATATAATTTGGGTCGACCTTAGATAAGGCTGGTATATAATCAGCAACATGTCCTTCCTTTATTAAGTGTCTATTTTTTTTGATAATATTCTCTAGTTTTTTTTCCAACATTTCACTTCCTATCTAATGAATATCGAAATAGGTTTTCCCTATGAATTCCCTCAGTATGGAATTAGGCGGGATTATGTCTTCATTTTCAATATCTCTAAAGTATTGTAAAAACTTCAATAACTTTTTAGCCTCTCCATAATGGACACTATTACTGTCTATCTCCTCTAATAAAGGCTTTATGTGTTTTTTCAATACTGCCAATTCATATACTAAGGCAGAATCAAACATTATATCAGCTTCTTCTTGGAAGGGGAATATATATTTTTCTTCTCCTCTTCTAACTCCAGCCCACATATCTAAAGTCCTAAGGGCATCGTTACCTCTGAACTTTATGTCTCTTACTATTCTACGAATAAGCCTAGTATCAGTAGTTGGAATCCGGTTATGGGCATCTATATTCAATTGGGTTAAGGCTGATATATAGATCTTATATTTATTTTTTTCTGGTATACGGCTAGTCATTTTAGGATTTAGACTATGGATGCCTTCCAGTATAATCGGGTGGTCCTTATCTACCCTAATAACCTTGCCAGACCTCTCCCTTTTTCCTGTTATAAAGTTGAATTTAGGCAATTCAACTTCTCCCCCTTCTAATAGGGTAATTAAGTCTTCATTCAATTTATCCAAATCTATAGCATCTATGCTTTCAAAGTCATAAGTTCCATCCTCATTTAATGGGGTTTTCTCTCTGTCTACAAAATAGTCATCGACAGAAATGGATACTGGCCTTTTACCATTGACCTTTAATTGGACTCCTAACCTTTTTGAAAATGTCGTCTTGCCAGATGATGAAGGTCCTGCTATTAATATGAGATGGATATCATCGTCCTCACAAATACTATCTGCTATCTTTGCAATCTTTTTCTCGTGTAGAGCTTCTGCAATTCTTATAACTTCTCCAATCTCTCCATTTAATATCTTTTCATTTAAGGACCCTACATATGCTAAGTCCAATATATCTGCCCAATCACTAGCTTCTTTGAAAACCTTAGATAATTTCTTTAATTCCTTAAATTGTGGTAACTTATTATTTGACTTAGGGCTAGGAAATAAGATCAAAACTCCAGGATAATAGTAGTTTAACTTAAATTGCTCCACATAGCCCGTTGATGGTGCTAGGTATCCATGATATGTATCTATATGGTCTCCAATGGTATAGATATGAACTTGTTCTCTATCTAGGCTATTAAAAAGCCTAATTTTATCCTTATAGTTATATTTTTTAAATAGTTCTATGGCTTCAGCCTTAGGGACTTTTTGTCTAGTAATGGATAAGTCTTTGTCTATGATTTCTTTCATCTTTTCCTCAATTTTTTCGATGTCCTTAAAGCTCACTGAGTAATCATCTTCAAATTCTACATACAAGCCTTCTCCAAGGAAATGTTCAATACGAACTACTCTTTCAGGAAAAAGCTCTTTACATGCCATAATATATACTGCAGATATGGTCCTTGTATAAATCCTATAACCATCAATATCAGTAATATCTAGAAACTTAATATACATATGGTTATCCGCTTGCTTATTTAGATTAAATACCTCATTTCTAATCTTTGCTCCTAAGTATTTTCTGTAATTATTACCAAAGGCTTTTTTTGCCACATCCTTGAGCTGGGCACCTTCTTCAACTATGACTTCCCCAACTCCTTCTACAAAGACCTTTAAATCCATCGATTATCACCTCTCCTTATTCAAACAGATCCCTTTCTATATCAGCAATCCTTCCTTCCAAATCACTGGTAAATACTTTCCCGTTTAAATATTCAAGTTTATCTCCAAGCCCATTAAATTCGATTTTATATCCATGGAGCCATTGATTATTTAAGCCATATTTTTCCCTAAAGATTTTGTTTATTTTTTGGTCTCCATACTTTCTATCACCTATGATTGGATAACCTAAGGATGATAGGTGGGCCCTAATTTGATGAGTTCTACCAGTGATTAAATTGACTTCTAATAATGTATACCCATTTTTTGACTTAATTGGCTTGAAAATAGTAGTTATTTTTTTCGAGCCTTCAAACCCCCCTTTTTTAACCTTTACCTTATTTTTATCCTCGTCCTTTGATAAATAGGCATCTGCCCTTAATTCTTTGCTTATCCTTCCCTTGACTATAGTTTTATAGAACCTGGCTATTTCTCCCTTTCGGATTGCTTCATTTATGGATTTTAATGTTTCATAGTTTTTAGCTCCAATGATTATACCTGAAGTATTTCTATCAAGTCTATTACATATAGAGGGGGTAAAGGTTTTCTCAAGTCTAGGAACATACTCCCCCTTTTGAATTAGATAATTTACCATACTATCTACTATATTTTCTTCAAACTTGTCTCCTGTACCATGGGATAAGATTCCCACAGGCTTATTAATTAGAATTATATTATCATCCTGATAAATTATATTTGGAATTAAATTAGATTTTATTCCTTTTTTCTCTATAAAGTTTTCAATTGTTTCATCTGAAAGAAATAATTGAACCTTGTAACCTTCATATATCATGGTTTCTGGATTAGCCCTTTTACCATTTACTTTTATATTTTTCTTCCTAATCATTTTATAAATAAAGCTCTGAGGTGCCTTGGACAAATATTTTTTCAAGAATCTATCAAGTCTTTGCTCACTTTCATTTTTATTAATCAATATTTCTTTCAATCTCTTCACACCTTTTCAAAAGTTTATGTTATAATTATATTATATACAATTTAATTACTAAAACCTATTTTTCTTTTAAAAGAGGTGGAAATATGAGAAGAATAACTGAATGGATAAAAGATTTTCTATATGATTCAATAGATTACATAATTATGATTGGAATAATAGGAGCAGTTGCTATAATTATTGGTTGGAGATTAGACCTTTTATTCGCTAAGGAAGCTGCTGAATTGCCACCTAGTGATGAAATTGTAGTTGAAAGCCCAAGAGATAATAGGGATGATTATGTTAATCCTGAAGAAGACGATAATCTTGATTTGGCAAATTCAGATGATAATATTGATAATAATGATGAAAATATAGATGAGAATGACCAAGTAATAGACGAAAATATAGATGAGAATCAGGGACAAGCTGTTGAAATAACAGTTGTCATACCTCCTGGTTCCTTGCCATCTAAAATAGCCAGCATATTAGAAGAACATAAACTAATTTCAAGTAGGGCTGAGTTTGTTCAAAAAACTCAAGAGATGAAGTTAGATACCAAATTGAAATCTGGAACTTTTAAGATTATGAGCAATAGCTCCCTAGAGGAGATAATTAGAATAATTACAAAATAAGAGTCTTCCTTGTGGAAGACTCTTAATATGTTTCATTGATATAGTCATCTATAAGCGACTTTTTCTTTTCGTCCTTAAATACACCTTTCTCTTTAAGTATGTTTAATAACCATAAGGCTTTAGAATGAAATATGGCCTCTTTATAATCAAGTAATACTATTTCGTAGAGCTTATTATTTAGCGTTTTCGAGTTAACATCAACATAATAAGCTTCTACCCCTTTAAAATTTAAGTACTCAAGTAAATTAAGGACTGCCTTATCCTTTTCATGGTAATAATTGTTACCCTTGTTTAGATAATATTTATAATACCTTTGCCTTTTCTTTGCACATCTAATATCTTTAGCCATCATTGTAAAGTATTTAGCCAATACATTATAGTATTGGTAATTATACATTCCCATTTCATAGCTATCGATTCTTAAAAATGGTTTTAAATTCATCTTCATTACTAGATTATAATTGGATTCTAGGAATTCCCTTTTTGTTATGCTGCCACTTTCATACTTCACTATTAAGGAAGATCTTTTATCAAAGAAACCTTTAAATTGTCCCCTTCCTGTTTTATAAGATTCCAAAAATATACACCCAATCTAATTATTGTTTTATTACATTATACCATAATCCTAGATATTTTTTAATAGAGAAATTTCACCATCAGTCAATTCCCTATATTGACCTAGACCTAAATTTTCATCTAAGATTAAATTTCCCATAGTAATCCTCTTTAAATATAAGACTTTCATCCCTATGGACTGAAACATTCTTTTAACTTGATGGAATTTCCCTTCTTGAATAGTTAAGAAAACTTGGGATACTAAACTTGTTTCTATGATTTCCAATTTTGATGGCAAAGTCTTGTACCCGTCATCTAAACTAATACCTTTTTCAAATAATTGGATGTGTTTTTCTTCCACATATCCATCTACTTCAACATAGTATTTCTTATCAATTCTCTTCTTAGGAGATAAAAGCTCATGAGCAAGTTTACCATCATTGCTAATTAAAAGTAAACCTTCAGTATCCTTATCTAACCTTCCCACTGGAAATGGCTTGTATACTAAGTATTTATCATCTAGCATATCTATTACGGTTTTAGAACTAGGATCATCTGTAGAAGAAACTACACCCTTAGGCTTATTCATCATCAAATAGATATACTTTCTATAAATAACTTTTTCATTGTCTAGCAGAATATTATCCTCATAAGGATTAACTTTTAACTCACCATTTAAAGCTACATTATCATTGACTTTTACCCTGCCTTCTTTAATTAATCTTTTTACATCTTTTCTACTACCAAACCCCATGTTGGCAAGTATCTTATCTAGTCTTTCCATTTTTTTCATCTTATCACCTATTAAGTTACAATTATATTAGTATTCCATATTTTATTAGTTAAATATCGAATAATTCTATATAAATTTGTAAAACTATAATTGTATATATATTTTATAGAAAGGAGATAACTATGCATAACGATAAAATTACTGAAGGTGTTAAGTGTGTAGTAAACACTTGTTCCTATTACAAGGAAGGCGACTATTGTACAGCAGGAAAAATCGAAATAAGACCAAGAAATGCAAAGTCCTCTAACGAAACTGACTGTGCTACCTTTGAACCAAACGGTTTTAAATAGGTTGAAAAGGCAGGTCTAAACCTGCCTTTAATTACACTGCATATCCTACTTCAATTTCAATACAATGTTCCTTTAATTCTTCAGGCATATCATCCATAGTATAATCTACATTGATGTAAAAATCAGTTCCAAATTTTTCACTGATTTCCGTTAAATCTTTAAGTAGTTTTTCAAGGTTATCAAAGCTTAAATCAATTACCTTATATATACTATCAACATATATTTTCTCTAAATCATAGTCCATGCCAATAATTCCACACAAAAAGCCATAGAAAGATTCAATATTCAATATATTGAACTCCATGGCATTAATTAGTCTTACACTATGACTCAAAGTAAAAATATGATTGTGGTCTACATCAATAAAAGCGATATTGCCGTTTCCTTCCTTCATATCCCTATTGGCACTATCAATCAGCCATTTAGTTTTACCAGAACCCTTCTCGCCTAAAATAAACTTAACCATGGATAACCACCTCTACCTTTCTTTTTATTTTATATATATCGACAAAATATGTAAACTATTTTGTCTTTAAATATTATATAAACTTTTTTAATGCCTTCCCATTTAAATAATCAAACTTAGCACCTTGTCTAGTATTTCTTTCTTCCATTATAGATACTATTTCATCCCTAATTTTCCACCAAGATTCGCTCCAATTTACAAATAATAGGTTCTCCTCCGGTGCTCTTCCTATGATTCTTTGAATAACGATATTTGGGTCAAGGTGTTCTAAAAAGGAAATAACCCTCTCAATATATTCATCTTTAGATATTAAAGTAATCTCTCCTCGTTTATATAATTCTCCTAAAACTGTTCCCTCAACTATGTATAAGGCATGGAGTTTTATTTCATCAACTCCCAAGGCAGATACTATTTTTGCATTTTCTATTACGTCTATTTTATCATCCCAGGGTAGGTTTAATATTAAATGTGTACAATTTCTTAAGCCATATTTTTTTAATCTAATAGCTGTATCTATATATTCTCCTAAAGTATGACCCCTATTAATCTTCATTAAAGAATGATAATTAACTGACTGTAATCCTAATTCTATAGTTATATTCAAGTCATGTTTTTCTTTTATATAGGATAAGTATTCTAAATGTTCATCGCTGATACAATCTGGCCTAGTAGATATTGAAATACCTACTATATCTTCTATTATAGTATCTTCTATAGCAGATTGAAAAGCTTTAAAAGGTAAATAAGTATTTGTAAAATTTTGGAAATATGCTATAAACTTTTTTGCCTTATATTTTTCCCCTATATACTCCTTATTTTTTATAAGCTGTTCCTTAATAGATAGGGAAGATGGTAGGTTTTCAAAAGATCCTCCTTCCTCTCCGCAGAATATACATCCTCCAAAACCTAAAGTTCCATCCCTATTAGGACAGGTTAGGGGTAGACTAATTGGCAGCTTATAGACCTTTTCTTTAAACTCTCTCATTAAATAGTTGGAATAGGTATTATATACTGTTATTGTATTCAAACTTGTCCTCCTTTCCTTATATATTTAATACCCTTTTTAATTCGAAGGCAACACCAGAATTATTATTGTCATTTTTTGTAATTATCTTGGCAACTGATTTCACTCTTTCACTGCCATTTTTCATGGCAATTCCAAGACCTGAATTCATTATCATTTCTATATCATTGTTGTCATCACCTATGGCAATTATCTCCTCTGGTTTTATATTTAAAGTATTTGCATATTCTTTAAGAGTTATCCATTTACTTCCAAGAGGATTCATAATTTCTACCATGGCTTCAACTAGCTGAAGATTTTCCATCATATGTATATTGTAGTTTTTAGGATAATTTGTCCTTATATGTTCATAAAAGGGGTAGAGCTTATCCTTAGTATCTGCATATACAACTACTAATATATTATGATTATCAATATCTAAATAACTCCCCACTTCCCTATATCTATTGGCTTTTTTTATATAATCACCATAATCCCTATTTGGTTCAACTAGTATATCGACACCCTTTTCAAAATCATCTATATGAACAACTGGATGAAGACCTCTCTTCCTTCCCTCTTCTATTATTAGCCTATAATCCTTATAATCTAAGTATTTTGCTACTATTACTTCATCATTTAAAGAATTTCTGACTATATTCCCATTGTTGGCTATTATGGTAATATGGCCGTCTATTTCCTTTGTCAATTCCTTAGCGGACCAATATCTTCTACCTGTTGCAATAACAACTTCATAGCCTTTCCTTATTAGCTTATTAATTGTTTCTAAGTTCTCCTTTGGTATATTTTTATTATCATCAAGTAAAGTTCCATCTAAATCAATTGCTATTAATTTATACACCTATCTCCCTCCAATTATTTTAAAAGCACCCTGCCAAACGCAAAGTGCTTTAATTGAAGCTAATCTTCTAATTCATCATAATTTTCATATTCAACAAAATCTTCATCATCTAAAAATAGTGCATCAAAGGCTTGAGCTACTAGATCAAACTCTTCTGGGTCCTCAATAGGTGCTAATTCAAATTCTTCATCATTAGTTTCATTGTATCTATATAATAATACTTCATCTTCACCTATAGGTTTCAATGCAATGTACTCATCTTCTTCTACTTCAAATACACCTAAAATAAAGCACTCTAATTCTGTATCATCTTCTAAAGTTAAAACTATAATATCCTCGTTTAAATCACCAAAATCTAATTCTTCATAGTCATGGTCATGTTCGTGATCACAATCTACTCCACAGCCACATCCACCACAATGTTCATCGTTGTATTGGAAAGTTTCCTTATTATTCTTATCCATCTCAATTCTCCTTTATAAAATTATTATTATATGGTATATAATACACTATTTAGCAAAAGAAGTATATATATTTTTTGAATTTATTTAATTTTTTCTAATACTTTTAGTAGCAAGTTGTAAGTTCTTTCTGTAGAAGAGATACTAAGTTTTTCTCCCGGAGCGTGGACTCCATACATATTAGGCCCTAAGGATACCATATCAAAATTATCAAATTTTTCATCAAATATTCCACATTCTAAACCTGCATGTATGGCAGAAACATTTATTTCTTTATTATACAGCTCCCTATAGGTTTCCTTGATAACCTCTCTTATATAGGAATCCTCCTTATATTGCCAAGCAGGATAGGAAGATGTCCTTTCATAGCTGGCAACAAGGGTTTTAGCCAACAAGCCTATCTGCTCTGATATAAATTGTTTTAATGTCCCAACAGAAGACCTAATGGCTGATTCTAAAGTTATATGATCTTCCAAGGTTTTTATTACGCCAAGATTGTTTGAACTTTCAACTAAACCTTCAATGGCCATACTCATACTTTGAACCCCATTAGGCAAGAGATTTATTGCAGTGATTAATCTCTCCTTAGTATTGCCAGAGAACACCTTGTTTGCATCCTCATTTAACTTATTTAGCATAACTTCTACATCCTTATCAGAATGAAGGAATTCATTTTTTAACTCTTTATCTAGGTCTAATATTATGGATTTTGCTTTTTCATATTCACCTTTTGGTATTGTAACTTTTACTCTAGTATATCTTGGTATAGCGTTGGGCTTTGAGCCACCTTCTATATAGTATAAATCCAAATCTATTTTTTCATTCAGCCTATTTAAAACCCTTCCCATAATTTTGTTAGAGTTTCCTCTTCCTTTGTCTATATCTATGCCAGAATGTCCCCCCTGCAAGCCAGAAACTATTATTTCAAAGCTTACTCTTTCTTTAGGAGCTTCCTTCCACTCAATGGGTATGGTTATAGTATTCCTTTCACCACCTGCGCAGCTAACCAATATAGTGCCTTCCTCTTCTGAATCTAGGTTTATCAAAATTCTTCCCTCTAAGTTTTTAGGGTCTAAAGCGATAGCACCTGTCATACCTGATTCTTCATCAGAAGTGATCAAAGCTTCTATAGGCGGATGGTGAATATCCTTTGATTCCAATATGGCCAATATCATAGCCAGAGCAATACCATTGTCTGCACCAAGGGTCGTTTCCTTGGCTACTATAAAATCATCTTCAACTTCAAATTTTATTGGGTCTTTTGAAAAGTCATGGTTGGAATCCTGTGTCTTTTCACATACCATATCCATATGGCCCTGTAGTATTACTGTAGGACTGTTTTCATATCCTTCTGAACCGGGTTTTTTAATAATGATATTTAGAGCTTTATCTTGTATAACCTCTAATCCTAAACTTCTTCCCAGTTCTGCTAAATAATTGCTTATTTTTTCCTCGTGATGTGAACACCGGGGTATTTTACTTATCTCTTCAAAATAATACATTACTCTTTCAGGCTTAATACCCTGTAAAACTGCCAAATTTATCACCTCTACTTATAGCTTTATAATTATCTTGTTATTATGAAACTGAAGTCTAGACTTATATATTATCCCAGTTTATATTTTTGTTGAGAATATCTACAAGTTGTACGAAATAGTCTTTTTCTAGTTCAGTGAACCTATTTTTTACTGGGCTGTCTAGATCTAATACCCCATATACCTTGTCATCTTTTATAATAGGGATAACTAATTCTGAATTGGAGGCTGCATCACAGGCAATGTGGCCTGGAAATTGGTGAACATCTGGTATCAACTGGACTTCCCTTGTTGCTACTGCTGTCCCACATACTCCTTTTCCTATGGCTATCCTATTACAGGCAGGCAAGCCTTGAAATGGTCCTAAAACTAATTCTCCGCCCCTTAAAAAATAAAAGCCCGCCCAATTTAGTTTATCAACACAGGCCATAATTATACCAGTTACATTGGAAATATTAGCTAGTTCATCCTGCTCTGAGCTCAATTGTCCCTTTGCTAGGACCAACATATATTTTAATCTCTCTTCATCAGTCATATCCTTGATTTTATCCAACTTAAACATATTATCACCTCTACTATTTTATTAATCCTATAGTTTATTATAATTATACTTGGCCTAAATAGAATTTTATATTATTATACTTTGTTAACCCTATAGTATCAAATAACTGAATATCATACAATGAAAATCATTTACTAATTAATTTTGACTAAAATGACTTGTTCAAAATAATATAACTTTCGCCATGGCGAAAGTTATATTATTCCTAAATACTTTTTTACATCTATTATCCTTTGATTAGTGGAGCCTCTAAATTTTAGCATCAGTGATTTTTTCGTAATATCAAATTTACCGTCGATTAATATATCTGTATACATGAGCAAGTCTCTGAAATCCTTTTCCTTTAAGATCTCTTCAAAGGTATATCCTGTATAGGTTACCACATTTAAGCCTAATTCTTTTACCTTTTTTGCAAGGCTAGAGCATGCTGCAACCTGTTCAAAGGGTTCCCCACCACTTAAGGTAATACCATCTAGTAAGGGGTTAGATTTTACCATCTGGATTATGGAATCTATGTCTACTAATTTTCCCCCACTAAATGAATGGGTCTCTGGATTATGGCATCCAACACAATTATGCTTACATCCTTGGGTAAATACAACCAACCTTATTCCTGGTCCATCTACTATGGATTCGTCTATAATTCCTGCCACTCGTAACTCCATCTTATACTACTCCTTACTAAGTGAACATGAAAAGTGTTTTATCCTATCTCTTTCCTCAGCCTTTTTAGCATCATTAAACCTATCTAAAGTACCAACTAAGTATCCTGTTATTCGGCGGATCCTTTCGAATTTAATGTCCCCTTCTTCCCTACCACATTTAGGACAAACATCTCCTATGATTCCAGTATAACCACATACAGGGTCCCTATCTACAGGATGATTAATTGAACCATAGCCAATTCCTGCTTCCTTCATAGCCCTAACAATCTTTTCAAAGGCTTCAAGGTTTTGAGATGGGTCTCCATCCAATTCAATATATGTTATATGACCAGCATTAGTTAATTCATGGTATGGAGCTTCTAATCTAATTTTATCAAAGGCCCTTATCTGATAATATACTGGAATATGGAAACTATTTGTATAATACTCCTTATCAGTTATACCTTCAATACTTCCATAGATTTCCCTGTCAATCTTTACAAACCTACCTGCAGTTCCTTCAGCTGGAGTAGCCAATAGTGTAAAGTTCATCTTATATTGCCTGCTTATGTCATCCACCTTATCCCTCATAAATTTAACTATATTAAGTCCAAGGGCCTGAGCTTCTTCACTTTCACCGTGATGACTTCCAATTAAGGCTTTTAAACATTCAGCTAGTCCAATAAAACCTATGGACAAAGTCCCATGTTTTAATACTTCTCGGATTTCATCATCTCTTGATAATTTGTCAGAATCAATCCAGACACCTTGTCCCATAAGGAATGGAAAATTGCTTACCTTTTTTCTAGCTTGGATTTCAAATCTTTCTATCAATTGTTCAATTACTAAATTCATAGTTTCGTCTAGCTTCTGGAAAAAGCCCTCAATATTACCCCTGTTTTCAATACCTAATCTAGGTAAATTTATGGTGGTAAAGCTTAGATTTCCTCTTCCGTATACAATTTCTCTACTAGGATCATAAATATTTCCAATTACCCTAGTCCTACACCCCATATAGGCAATTTCTGTTTCAGGATGACCTTCTTTATAGTATTTTAAGTTAAAAGGTGCATCAATAAATGAAAAGTTTGGGAATAATCTCTTTGCACTTACTTTACAGGCTAACTTAAATAAATCATAATTTATATCATCTTTGTTGTAGTTTATACCTTCCTTTACTTTGAAAATTTGTATTGGGAAAATTGGGGTTTCTCCGTTTCCTAATCCCCTCTCAGTGGCTAGTAATAAGTTCTTTATTACCATCCTACCCTCAACAGATGTATCTGTACCATAATTAATTGAACTAAAAGGTATTTGTGCTCCTGCCCTAGAGTGCATAGTATTTAAATTATGTATCAATGCCTCCATGGCCTGATAAGTTCTTTTCTCTGTATCTTTAAGGGTGTTTTTCTCAGTAATTCTTTGGATCTTTCCTATTAACTTGTCATCGTTTATTAGTTCTTTCAGATATTCCCCTTCCTTAGCCCTATATTCTTGGTTATTATCTAAGCTTGGAACTAGGTTGTACTCTTCCTCTAAGATTTTAAATACATTATCTAAGTTTTCCTCTAAATCTATATCTTCCAATATTAGCTCTATTGCCTTTTTAAGATTTGCCCTATACAATTTTACATAAGTTTTTTTAACACCTATAGCCATGCCATAATCAAAATTCGGTATTGATTGCCCACCATGTTGGTCATTTTGGTTTGATTGTATTGCAATACAAGCTAAGGCTGAATAAGACATTATATCATTAGGTTCCCTTAGAAAACCATGGCCTGTACTAAAGCCACCTTTAAATAGTTCCACTATGTCTATTTGACAACAGGTAGTAGTTAAAGTAAGAAAATCCAAGTCATGTATATGGATATCTCCAGCCTTATGAGCCCTAGAGTGAGCAGGGTTTAATACAAACAAATCATAAAATTGCTTAGCAGATTCAGAACCATATTTAAGCATGGTTCCCATGGGAGTATCTCCATCTATATTAGCATTTTCTCTTTTTATATCTACTTCTTTAGCTTCTTTGAAGGTCAAGTCTTCAAATACCTTCATTAGTCTAGTATTCATCTCTCTAATTCTGCTTCGCTCTGCCCTATACAATATGTATTCCTTAGCTGTCCTAGCATGGCCTGATTCGATAAGGACCTTTTCCACTATGTCTTGGATATCTTCTACTCCAGGTGTTGTTCCTTTAAATTTTTCGTTGACAATAATGGTAACCTTTTCTGCCAATTCCAAACTAATACTATAGTCATGGCCTCCAACTGCTTGTGCTGCCTTAAATATGGCATTAGAAATTTTTTCAATATTAAAAGGAACCTCCCTCCCGTCCCTTTTCCTAATCTTAGTAATCATTGCTGTCCCCCTTTTTTTGTACTATATGTAGTTATTATATTGTAGCAAAGCTCTACATATTGTGTCAATTTATTCTATAATAATTAATATTTTTTAATACTTTGTAACAAAAATAATAGAATCCCCTTAGGGATTCACTACTTACTCAAATCTATATGGCAATAACCTCCTGGATTCTTCTTTAAATAGTCCTGGTGGTAGTCTTCAGCTTTATAGAAGGATTTCAGTGGCATAATTTCAGTTACAATAGGTTTAGTGTATTTTTTCTTCTGTTCTTCTAAGGTTTTGTTGATAATATTTAAATCCTCTTCATCTACGTAGTATATACCTGTCCTATATTGGTTTCCTATATCTGGTCCCTGCCTATTTAATAAGGTAGGATCAATTATATTCCAAAACCTATAGAGTAATTCTTCTAAGGAAATAATATTTTCATCATATTTTACATAGGTTGTCTCTGCATGGCCTGTAGTTCCAGTACATACTTCTTCATAGGTGGGATTTTCCTTAGTTCCATTGGCATAACCAACCTCAGTATCTACAACCCCATCTATTCTTGACATATATTCTTCTACACCCCAGAAACATCCACCTGCTAAATATATTTCTTTCATATAATAATCACCTCTACTATTGTAAAATAATTATTAATTTAAGGAAATAGTATTATTCTACTATTTATAAATTATCTATACCCAATTAAGAGAATAAGCTCCTTTCCATCTATATCTATATTATCGTCATCATCTACTCTTCCACTAATACTTTTAAAGATAAATCTAAATTCAATATTGTCTTCGGTGCCAAGATAAGATATATCATAGGTCAAATCCGATGGAGAAAGTAAATTTTTCATACTAGCAGAATCAAGTTCCTGTTTCTCATATATATCTTGAACAAAATCCATTATACTTTGTTGAAGTAATATGGAATCTCCCTTAGAGATAGTAAGTGTATTGTCTTGCCTATTATACTGTAATATTAATTCTCCTACTTGTATTTCATTTTCCTGCCAAGTATTAAGATTTACAAAATATTGAAATCCTTCTATATTAATAGGTTCTTCTAAATCAATACTAAAATAAAAATGTCTAAACTCTTCAAATGAATCCATATAATAAGGACTAAATTCAAACCCCATTACACTTTTCATATCCTCTAAACTAAAATCATCAGGTAAAAACTTAATATCATTTAAATTGTGATTTCTATTGAAATAACTGATTATATTGCTAATTTCCTTTTGGTCCTCTTTAGATAGATTCTCATTGGGAAGGATATTTCCATTTACTATCATATTGTTATTAACCAATATTTTTTCAAACCTTCTATTTTGGCTATATTTTGCTATGGAAAAACTGCTCAAGGGTCCATAAATAGAAACCAACACTACAATTGATAAACTTATGGGGATGAATATATTTTTTAATGGTTTTTTTATTGAAAAATATATCATAGTTCCAAGTACCCAAAGTCCTAAAAGTATAATATAATACCTATTTTCAGTAATCCCATACTGGGCTACCCTTTGATATATAGATAAAAACATCATCAATAAAACAGGCAGTATTATCTTTGGAAATACCTGTTTAAATAGTTTTGCTACTCTATTTTCTTCAAGTATTGGAGTTAATAAGAATATAACTCCTACTGATACAGTAGAATACCATAATACTAAGTGGGACACTAGGCCTCTTGGCCACTGGCCTGTTATAAGTATTTTTGCAAAATACAGATACAGTATAAAGGTATATATGCTTATTAAGGGTATGACTATATAGGTTAATAAAACTGTCAAGGATTTATTATACTGAATATCCCTATACTCCGCCTGGATGGATGGTAATTTAGATAGAAATAGGGATACTGCAAATATAAAGACTATGATTAAAAAAGTGTAAAGGAATAATTCACCTTTTATATTAATATCGAAAAGTTGATTAATAGTTATTAATATAATGGATATACCCATATATAAAACAAGAGAATAGATAAATGTTATGGCAAATCCATTAAGTACGTCCATTATATAATATTCATAATCTCTATCTTTTCCAATTCTTGGAATATATAAAAAAGCCAAGATGAGAAATATCATAGTTCCAAAATACCTATAACCTGCTACTACGTTCTTATTATCCAATAAGAAAAAGTAATAGATTATTAAAAATAATCCACCAGCCATATATAATAATAGGGCATGTAGCTTATTATCTTTAAAAAACTTTTCTATTAATAGTGCAATGGATAATGATAAGGGTATGCCTAACCCCATTACTAGGCATATTTTTTCAAGGGTCTCTCTAATATCTCCTGTTATTTGACTTTCTATTAAGCAAATTAATAAAAAAGCCAAAAGTGAAGATATAGCTATGGTTATTGGAAATCTTTTTAGGCTTTCTCTAATGCTTAATACCGTTGATTTAATTCTTTTTAATATTGCCATAATCTTTCCCTTCTTCATCTATATTTAAAAAACATGATTTGCTATTACATTATATACATTTTCCTTATATTTTAACCAATCATCATAGGAATTTATTTTATTAAAAACAGCTTTAATATTATTGTTTAAGGTATTGATGCTACATTCACATAGAAAATCAACATCTACATGGTTCATGAAGTTATAAGCTATGGCATCCATTATATAGTCCAATATTTCTTCTTTTTCTTCTTCACCTATGTCCTTCTCTTCTAATACTAGTTTAATACTTTCATAAAATCTATACCTAATAAAAATGATAAAGCCTTCAAAATCCTCTGCCTTATTTCCCCCTTCTATTTCGAATATTATCTTAAAGAATAAATTCCACCTGAAGTCCTTATTGATTATTTCTAATATACTATTGCCTACCTTCCTTGTAAAACAATCGTTGAAGGAAATTGGCCTTTCAAAATCAATATATTTATTGAAGGAAATGTCGCTTTTTCCTATCTCATTTAATCTATTTAAGATCCTTATAAAGTTTACGCTATAGTTATCTGTTTCCTCTAGTCCATCCTTCATAAATATATAATCTACTATTACATCTGTAGATTTTTTGAAATCGATAACAAATCCCAACTCCCTTTTTAATTTAACAATATAAATATCATGAATTATTTTAGATAATAAGGCTTGTAATTGAGCTTTTTTAGTCATAGAATTGCTGGAATCCATACCCTTTAGATGATTATAAACAAGCATTAATTGCCTATCTATCATGGATAAATTGTCCTTAATGGAAGACATTATGTCTCTAAAGAAGTCTTCAGTTAACATATAATTAAAATTCTTGTATAAAATTCTATGGTCTATCTCACCCCAAAACACATTTACTAAGGACTTAATTTGTAGTTCAAAATTAACTGAAACATCATCCTTTACATATTTTCCATCAATTTTATATATTTCAAAACCATTTTTTTGTTTTTGAGGTTGCTTGGTCTTTAAGTCTAACATAATATTGGAATTTAGAGGATTAGTATAGTAGCCATCTTCTAGCTCTATTTTGAATAGTTCTACTATATCATCATAAATTTTCTTTTCATCTTCAATAAATCTACATTCAATTCTAAATCCTATTAAGTCGGATAGGTTGTTGATTAAATTTTCTGGGGTCTTATATTTTATATAAAAGTTGTGACGAAGTATCTTTTCTCTTAAACTCTCAGGAGATTTTATTCTATAACTTACATTTAAAAAATGATCATTTATAAAAAAACTATCGGTGAAAAACTTTTCTAATGCAGCAGCTACATTATCTATACTATCTTTTCTCTCTTCAATGAGCTCCAATGTTTCATCTATAAAGTCAAATAATTCCAGCTTCATTATTCATCCCCCTAAGATAAATTAATTATACTCCCACAGTAAATTATATCATAAATACAAAAATAATATTAAAAAGAAAAGAGAAATCATATAGATTTCTCTAATCAAATTTATCAAAGTATATTAGGTCTTCTGGTATGCCTTTAGCAGTTAAGGCTTTTACCATTGTCTCTATCATGGTATTATTACCGCAAAGATAGGCTTCCTTGTTTTCACCATTCTCTAAATATTTTTCTATGGCTACATTTACCCTACCCCTTTCACCTTGCCAATTATGTTCTTCTGTAACCCTTGACAAGGTAGGTATATACTTAAAGTCATACATAGTTTCTTCTAATTCTTTAAAGAAATCCGTCAGCATTAAATCATCTGGAGTTCTGGCACCAAAGAAAAAGGTTGCCTTCCTATTGATATTCTTTTCTTTCATATACCTTAAGATTGAAAGTATTGGTGCTATACCTGTACCTGCCGCTACTAGGATAATTTCCCTATCACTGTCTTCATGGAAATAGAAGTCTCCATATGGTCCATTTATCTGTACAGTATCCCCAACCTTTAGATGCTTGTGTACATAAGTAGTACATATGCCATTAGGTACATACCCAATAAATAATTCTATATAATTTTTCTCAAAGGGTGATGAAGCAATGGAGTATGCCCTATATACTTCTTCATCATTTCCTTCATATAGTGGTGCCTTTAATTGTATAAACTGGCCTGGCTTAAAGTTTATCTCTTCTCCCTCAGGAAGCTTAAGCTTCAATCTCTTTATGACTGAAGTTACATCTTCCATCTCTTCGACATGTGCAAAGTATTCCTTAACATTAAATAGCTCTTCAGGTATTTCTATTTTTATATTTTCCTTAACCTTACACTGGCAGGAAAGCCTAACTCCCTTATCTATTTCTTCTTGACTCATAAAAGGAATTTCTGTAGATAGAATGGGTCCTCCGCCATCCAAGACCCTGACCTTACAATATCCACAAGTACCTTTACCACCACAAGCAGAAGGGATAAATATCTTTTCTTCTATTAAAGTAGATAATAGGGATGACCCTCCTTGAACAGTATATTCTTTTTCCTCATTTATTATTAAGCTCACTTCCCCATAATTACCGATTGTTCTGTCAGCTAAAGTAAGTAAAAAGGCAAATATAGCAGAAATTCCAGAAATAGCAACTGTGGTTATAAGTATTTCGTTCATATTGGCCCCCCTTTATTGTATCTGAACTATGCCAGAAAAGCCTACAAACGCTAAGGCCATAAGTCCAGTTATAATTAAACTAATACCTGCTCCTTCCAAACCTTTAGGTATTGATGCTTTCTTTAGTTTTTGACGGATTCCAGCTAGGGCTACTATAGCTAAAGTCCATCCTATTCCCGAGCCTAGGCTAAATCCAATTGATTGAAGGAAATTATATTTACGAATAATCATAAATAAAGAAACACCTAGAATAGCACAGTTAACAGTTATTAGGGGTAAAAATATTCCTAAAGCATAGTATAGGTTTGGCAAGTATCTCTCTACTATCATCTCCAATAATTGTACAAAGGCTGCAATACTTATTATAAATACTATAAATCTCAGATATTCTAAATTTAATGGAACCAAGACATAATGGTATACTAGGTAGTTTATAATTGTCGTACAAGCTAGAACAAAGGTAACCGCCTGGCCTAAACCTAAGGAAGTAGGTATTTCCCTTGACACTGCAATATATGAACACATACCTAGGAAATTGCTAAATATCATATTGTTAGTAAATATGGCTGCAAAGAAAATTACCATTGGATTAAGTTCTATCATGATTTAGCCACCTCACTTTTCTTTTCATCTTTATCCCTTTCTTGAATAGTCTTACTTACCCAAATAATAACAGCCAGTATAAAAAAAGCAGCTGGTGGCATTATCATTATGGTCCAAGATGTCCACCAGTCACCTAGAACCTTAATTCCAAATATGGTTCCAAATCCGAATAGCTCCCTTATAAAGGCTATTATTAATAAAACTATTGTATATCCTAAACCAGAAGCTATTCCATCTAGTAATGAAGGGATTGGTGGATTTTGCTGTGCATAGGCTTCCGCCCTACCCATGATAATACAGTTTGTAATTATTAGGCCTACATAGGGTCCTAAAGCCTTGCTCATCTCTGGCATATAGGCTTGTAAAAATATATCTACTATGATTACATAGGCAGCTATTATAAGTACTTGGACCATCATCCTAATATGCTTGGGAGTAAACTTTCTAATTAAAGATACTGTAAAGGAAGATAGTCCCGTTACAAACATTAATCCTACTCCCATAATCAGTGAGTTCATCATAAGGTTAGTGACGGCTAAGGCAGAACAAATACCTATAATTTGAACTAGGACCGGGTTGTCCTTCCACACACCCATTTTAAATATCTTTTTTGGGCTATCCATTAGTTACTCCCCCTCCCCTTCAGAAATCTATCTAAATCTTCATTAATGAAATTACTAACAGATTTAGAGGTTAATGTGGCTCCAGCTATGGCATCAACATTGCCACCAGGGGCTGGCCTATATATGATGTAATTGCCATCTGTTGCCTTGGTTAAGTCTAGTCCCCTGAATTGCTCTTTAAAATCTTCTTCTGAAATCCTGCCACCAAGTCCTGGTGTTTCACTATGTCTTATGAAGTCAATACCAAGGACTGTAGAATAGTCATGAGAAATTCCAATATAGGCTTCTACACTTCCCCATAGACCGGGGCCACTAACAGGTATTGCATAGCCTAAGATTTCATCATCTTCCCCATGATAGACATAGATTAAGCTATCCTCATAAGGCATAGAGCTAAACTTTTCTTCAAAGACTTTTAATATATCTTCTGGATTCTCCGATGGTGGAGTTATGTCGAAGATATATAACATTTTCCTACTTAATTCGATTTCTTGATTTAAGGCTATCCTTTCTGCAGTACTATAGTTTAAAAATGCAAGGACAAAGGTAAACACGGCAGTTACTATAATCATAAAAATTATTGGAAACAAAAATGACTTTTTCATATTGCCACCTCTTCTTTTTTAGCCTTTAATTCTTTTTTATACTTCTTATATGCATTAACTCCCTCATCCATTATTGGAACAAAAGTGTTAGCAATGAGAATGGCAAACATCATTCCTCCTGCAAACAAGGCATATCCCCTGATAATGACTGTGACTACACCTACTAAAATTCCATAAATCCACTTTGCTTCCTTAGTCTTTGGTGCAGTTATAGGATCTGTTGCCATAAATACTGATCCAAATAATAAGCCACCTGCGAAGATCCCAAATATAGGATTAGGAATTTGGCTTACTCCTAAGGCATATAGGGCACCGCTTAAGCCTGTAAAACCAATAAGTACACCTGCCATGATCTGCCATGAAGCTACCTTTTTATAGATTAGGTAAATTCCTGCAAGGATAATCAAAATAGCTGAAGTTTCTCCTAAAGAACCTGTAACATTGCCTAAGATTAAATCCGTCATTGAAGTTAAGTTCCCTGTATCCCTAAATATAAGCATAGGAGTCGCTTGAGATACTGCCTCGATGCCTTCAGTTAAATAGGTTGCGAATCCACCTGGAAATCCAATGGCTGACTTTGACCATTGAATAGTAAGTGGTGCTGGAAAGCATACATATACAAATGCCCTAGCAACTAAGGCAGGATTGAATACATTTTTTCCAAATCCACCAAATACTTCTTTTGCAAAAAATATTCCAAATATTATCCCTATGGCCGCTATCCAAAATGGAGTAGATGGTGGCAGAGTCATAGTATAAAGAATACAGGATACAAACACTGCCTCAGACACTTTTCTCTTGTATTTCTTTTCAAATATCCATTCAGTAGCTAAGCCTGCAATAGTTACTACCAACAACAATAACAAGGCTCTCCAGCCAAAGAAATAAATAGAAGCTATTATTATTGGTATCAATGATAAAATAACTGTACGCATCATCTTTTGTTTCATAAAATGTTTTTTATAGTTATCCCCTAACAAAGTAACACCTCCATTTAATATAATAAATAATTACTATGTTAATATGATATATTCCCATTAATTGTATAAAATAACTTTTATCAGTAAGTTCTAATCCAATAGGTACTAATGTCTATAAATAAAAAAAGAAAGGATATTATCCTTTCAAAAAAATTAAAACCCCTTAAAGTAAACTTTAAGGGGTAGTAGGTATCCATTACTATAGAATATTGATATTTTCTGCTTGTAGACCTTTAGCGCCTTCAACAACATTAAATTCTACTTCTTGACCTTCTTCTAAAGTTTTGAATCCTTCTTTGTTGATTTGGGAGAAGTGAGCGAATACATCGTTTCCTTCTTCAGTAGTAATAAATCCAAATCCTTTTTCAGCATTAAACCATTTTACTGTACCTCTCATTGCATATACCTCCGAAATTTTATTGCTTTAATTCTCTGAAATAACGCCAACAATAAAATTTCTCGACATATGCAGATTTAAAAATCTGTATCTGTAGAAATTATTGTGTTGCTTATTATTTACTTCAGAATTAAAGCTTCATACTAATATTATCACACTATTATTCATAATGCAACTAAATTTTCATTTTTATTTAACTATTTAATATTATTATGTTCAATTTTCTAAATATTATTAGTATTATTATTTTACTTTATTTATATTTATTTTATAATTAATTGGGTAAAATTATACTATATTTGATATAATGAATATGCTAACTAGTAATACTTTATATATCAATATAATATTATAATATTTTGGAGGGATTTTATGCACACAATGATTAAAAAATATGTAGATCAAGGTTTTATGACCGAGGCCGAAGGCAATTACATCCACGAAGCAATTGAAAGAAAAGAATCTATTATAGTTTCAGGCCATAGATCTGCAGGAATTAGGCCATTAATGGCTGCATTGATGGCAGTAGCAAAAGGTAGTTTCAAATCAGTACAAGTTAAAGGATTCGAAGACTTAGAAAAGGATACAGAATATTTCCTTATTCCGGGTATAGACAATTTAGATTTTGAAAAGCTTATCTTCGAGGCTATGAAAAAACCTAATACATCTTTTGTAACTTTAAAAGAGCCAGAGCATCCTTATTCTATAATGAAGTTATTAAGAGAAGTTTTCAAGGAAACTGGAGATGCATCTAAAGTTTATCAAGTATTAGAATGTTCAAAAATCGATAATGTGCCAAAATTAACAAAAATTACTAAAATGGCTTTAAATGAAAAAGGCAGAATAGTTAAAGAAGACTTTGAAGGATAGTAATAGTGCTTATGGGTAATCCATAAGCACTATTATTTTTCCCATAGGGTGATGGCCATGGCATGGTTTTCTTCTGAATCTTTATTGATTATATTATGATAAAATACTTTACCTTCATTGTTAATTTCATTTATTCCAGATTTAATAGTACTTCCATATTTTATTTCCTTTTTATATATTATTTCAAATTCTCTTAGTAAGTAATTATTGTATATTTCCTCTGGTACTGCTTCTACCATCCAATCTAAATATTTGGTATTATTTACATGGTTATTATAATCTATATCAGATCTTCTAACATGAAAATCAATAAAATCTTTTACATGAATTTTTTCCTTAAAATCATAAAAATCATCAAAAGCCTTTTCATCTACGATTTTATAACCTTTTTGCAAATCCTTGGGTATTCTAATTGGTCTTTTCTTATTTATGTCTACAAAAATCCAAAGTGTCGACGCTTTCCCTATTAATTCTTCCCCTTCATCATATACAAAAAACTCCCTATTGGCATAAAACCTATCTATACCAGATGTCCAAGTTTCAATTGTTATTTTTTCTTTGGCCTTTGGATACCTATCTATTCTTACCTTCCACCTATTTAACATCCAAGCATAGTTTAAATTTTCTAGTTCATCTATTTTGATAATAGAATTGCTATGTTCGCCAGAAGTTTCACCTAATAAATTTAATAAAGATACTGGCCTTAAATTCTTATTCTTATCAGTATCGTAATAGGATATTTCAAAGATTTTCTTAAATTTAGTCAAATCAACAACCCCTTTCTACTAGTTAGTTACATTCTTAATCCATTTTTTTGATTTAACTCTCGGTAAACCAATGGCTGCCTTAACTACTTCTTCCAATGAAACCAATACAAAAACTAAGTAAACTGGGAACTTAAATATGAGGGCTCCTAAAAAGGCTAAGGGAACCCCTACTAGCCATACAGACCCCATTTCTAAATACATAGAGAATGAAGTATCCCCACCGCCCCTAAGGACTCCTACTATTAAAGTGGCATTAAAGGTCCTAATAAAGTAAAATAGGCCCATGACCATGAGTAAATTCCTTGATAAATTATAAACATCAAAATCTAAATTTCTAAAGAGTTTTAAAGTTAGATCAGGTGTTAAAAATAATATAACTCCTAGTACCAAGCCTGATATAACAGACATAGCTAAAAATTGAATTGCATACTCGTAGGACTCCTCTTCTTTACCTTCCCCGATTTTGTTTCCTACAATTACTGTACAAGCATTGGCTAAGCCTCTTACTAGTACAAAGAAGAGATTTTGTATAGTAGCAGCAACTTGTACAGCTGCTGTTGCCTCTTCTCCTATTCTAGCATAAGCAACTGAGTACATCACTTGTCCTAAGGCCCATAGGGCTTCATTTATTACAACAGGGTAGGTGGTTTTAAAGAATCTTTTTAAATATCCCTTTGGCCAAGAAGTTAACTCCTTTATATTTGCTGCAAGGGGATCAATCTCCTTATACACAAAGTATAGGATAAACAAAATCTCAACTATTCTGGCTATTAATGTTCCATAGGCAGCACCCTTTACCCCTAGTTTTGGAAAGCCAAAATGTCCAAATATTAGTATGTAATTAAATACTGCATTAGTTATAAATGAGATAAAGGATACAATCATGGGCATTTTAGCATGTCCCACACTTCGAGAAGCAATACTATAGGAAAAACTAATACCAGTGATTATATAAGAAAGAGATACTATTCTCAAATAATCAGATCCCAGTTTTATAACGAGCTCCTCTTTTATAAAGAACTTCATAATAATTTCTGGAAAAAATAAAGCTACTATTGTAAATAGTAAGCCGGTGAAAGTAGTCAAAACTACAGCTACTCCAAGTATTCTCTTAATATTGTCCTTGTCCTTCTTACCCCAATATTGGGATATAAATATGGATGATCCACTATTAATGCCAAACAATATTAAAGAATAAAAAAAGAATAGCTGATTAGCAAGTCCTACTGCTGCTATACTGGATTTTCCTAATTCTGATATCATTAAGGTATCTATCATATTTAGTGAAGAGATTATTAAGTTCTGTAATGCGATGGGAATTGCAATTACTAGTATACTTTTTAGAAAATCTCTGTTGCCTAAAATTTTCTTCATATGTAACCTCCATTACTGACAATAGTATATTTCAATATTATATAACATAAATTAAGTTTTTTAAATCATAATAGTGATATATTAGATAGTCAGCACATAGAAGTTTAATAGCCTAATAATCAAAAATGCCCACTAAGGGCATTAAATCTTTATTAGCTACTGTCTCCCATAATTAGTATGGTCATTTCCCAGGTAATTAATATTGGCATATATTCTAACTATTCCTTCAGCCTCATTAGGCTTAATCTCAATATTTGTAGGCCTTCCATCATCTCCTCTTCTTTCTAAGTGGTTTTTAATAATTTCTGTTGCCACTTCATTTGTATATTGGTTTTCATAGACCTTGTTATAATCTTCCGTAGTTATTTCTAATATAGCACGATGTACGCCATTTTCTACCATTCTTTTTTCCGTAATATTATTGAATATCATTTGAATCCTCCTTAAAAAGTAATCAATATTATCTTCTCTTTTTGGGATATTTTTTATACTTAAGCAAAAACCTTTAGGATATCCTAAAGGTTTTTTATGATTAATCTATGGATTCAATGATCTTTTTCAATATAGGATTAAAGAGTTCTTCTATGGTTTCTTTTGAATCATCATAGCCCTTAAATGAAATATTGCTTATTTCCTTTGTCATAGGTAATTCACCTAGTAGTTCAAGGTCTAACTCTTTTAAGAATTGCTCTATATTTTCCCCATCATACATTCTAATCTTTTCATCACAGTTTGGACATTGAATATAGCTCATATTCTGTACTACTCCTAATATGTCTACATCCATTTTTTTAGCCATATTTACAGCTTTAGCTACTATCATGGAAACCATATCCTGTGGTACTGACACCATTACTAGGCCATTTATAGGTATGGAGTCCATTACAGTTAGGGCTACGTCACCAGTTCCCGGTGGCATGTCTATGACAAGATAATCCAAATCTCCCCAATAAACATCTGTCCAAAACTGTTTAACTGCTGATGAAACTATGGGCCCTCTCCATATAACCGGTTGATTTTCATCCTCCATTAACAGATTGAAGGACATTACCTTAATTCCATTTTCTGTGATTGCAGGTTGTATAAGGCCATCTTTAGATACTACCTGAGCATCCTTCAAACCAAGTAATCTTGGGATACTTGGTCCCGTAATATCTGAGTCCATTATTCCTACCTTATATCCTTGACCCCTTAATCCTTCAGCTAGAAGGGTTGAAATAGTAGATTTACCTACTCCACCCTTTCCACTCATTACACCGATAACTCTATTAACATTATTTAAAGGGTTATTTTGAATTGTACATCCATCTTGGGGTTTTGAACAATTATTCCTAGATGGACAACTGTTGCATTTTGACATATTATGCTCCTTTCACTTCTTTATATATTTTATAATGACTTGAAGCCTATATAACTACTATACACCTTTTTTTATCAATACACTTATATGATTTTTTTACATTTTTGTAACAATTTGTTTCAAAGATACTTTTATTAATAGAAAACATGAAAATAGCTAATAATAAATATTGTTATAAAGGAATATATGTAGAAAGGAACATTAATATGGATATAAATAAATCTTTAATTTGTCCTAAATGCAATGGTTTACATTTTGAAATTAAAAGAATGGCAACTTACCTATACACTTATAAGGTAAACACTCCCTTAACTGAAGACTGGAGCAAAGAAAGTGAAGCCTTGCCTTTCCTATTTGATAATAGGGAGTTAATTAGTAGCAAGGAGCATCTCCAGTGTAAAGAATGCGGAGCACAATTCCCTTGTGATTTATATAGTAAAGACACTAAGGTACATTTCACCATATTACAAAAAGCCATCCGTACTGATTTAGTTAAGGAGCCTAATTTCTTTGGATAAGGTTAATGGCTTTCCCTATACTCCAAATATTTATCTAAAATATCCTTATTGTCTTTAAAAAAATTGCTTAATGTCACTATATTATTTACTGTACTTGGAGTAATATAATGTTCTATTAATTCTGTTTGAATCAATGCCTTCTCTTCACACCCTATAAGATGCAAAAAATTTTCAATTATATTATGCCTTTTTAATAAAAATTCTCCTTCCTTTTTACCCTTTTCTGTAAGTTTTATTACTCCATACTTTTCATAATCTACTAAACCCAATTGTCCAAGCTTTTTTATCATTTTAGACGCTGAAGAGGCTTTAACATTTAACAGGCTAGCTAATGTCTTTACCCTGATGTAAGGTTTATTTACACAGTATCTATATATCATTTCCAAATAATCTTCTAGTGAGGGAGTAAGTGTATTTTCACATATTCTCTTCAATTCATATCCACGAGCTGTCTTAAAGGAACTTCCCATATTTTCACCACCTTTTCTTTAACTATATATATGTGTAACCCTTAATAACTATTTATCATATTTTAATGTATAGATGTTTCCCTAGGCTAAGTTTTAAGGAGGTTATATATGGAAGATAAATATATTCCTTTAAGCTCATTATCCATAGGAGAAAAAGCAAGAGTAATAAAACTCACTTCTGATGGCCTAATGCGCAGAAGGCTCTTGGATTTGGGATTAATCAAGAATACAGTTGTTGAAGCCTTACACAAAAGCCCTTTTGGTGATCCTGTGGCTTACCTAATTAGGGGGGCAGTAATTGCCCTTCGGTCTGAAGTTGCTTCTATGATATTAATAGAAAAATTACATGTGGAGGGTGAATAATGGGTCTATCTAGTGCTTCTACAGGAATAAACCTACTACAA
>JAAYFT010000047.1 GCA_012728125.1 Tissierellia bacterium
GCTCAAAGCCTAGGGGTAGATGTGGAAAAAGTTAAACTTTATATTTTAGTCTTAGGAACTTTCATGGTATCCATGGCTGTATCCATATCTGGTATAATAGGATTTGTAGGTTTAATCATACCCCATGTAGCCAGGATCCTATTGGGAGCAGATAATAGGATTCTTCTACCAGCTTCTGCATTAATAGGCGGCATTTTTATGGTGTTAGCTGATACCATAGCTCGAACTATAATTTCCCCTATGGAAATTCCAGTAGGTATAATAACAGCCTTATTTGGAGGTCCTTTTTTCCTATACTTATTGAGGACTAGTAAAAAGGTTAGTAAATATTGATTGTGTAATGTAAATTGGAGCTGATAAAATGTTTGCCATAGAAGTGGAAAACCTACAATTTGGATATAAGGAAAAGATTATTGATGATATATCTTTTAAAATAAAGGAAGGTCAGTTTGTAAGCTTAATTGGACCTAATGGCTCTGGTAAGTCTACCATTATCAAGCTATTAAATCATATCTACTCACCATGGAAGGGAAAGATTTTAATAGACAATAAAGATATAAATAGCTTTAGTAAAAAGGAATTGGCTAGAAAAATCTCTCTAGTACCTCAAAATACTTTAATAGATTATGATTTTACCGTTGAAGATATAGTACTCATGGGGAGATATCCTTATAAAAAAAGGTTTGAAAGATATGATGAAAAGGATTATGAAGCAGTTCATAGAGCCTTAAAAGCTACTAACACTTTCCATATTAAGGGTAAGATTATAACTGAAATATCAGGTGGAGAAAGGCAACGTGTAATTATAGCTAAGGCTTTAGCTCAAGGAACGCCTATAATATTATTAGATGAACCAACTTCACATTTAGACTTAAACCATCAAATGGAAATATTAAATTTACTAAAAAAGTTAAATGAAGAGAAGAAGACCACAATAATCATTGCCATACATGATATAAACTTAGCCTCAAGATATTCAGACGAGATCATTATTTTAAATATGGGAAAAGTCATAGATAATGGAGTACCAGAAAAAGTAATTACTAAAGAAAATATGGAAAAGGTATATGGCGTGAAAGTGGCAATAGAGAAAAACAAGCATACAAACAGCCTTTCAATTACTCCTATAAGCAACTAAATATGAAAAATGTTTAAAAAAGCTTCATTAAATTGAAGCTTTTTTAAAATGAATAGGGAAAACTCTACTATTAAATTTAATAGTCAAGAACTTGACCTTAATAGTTCAAGAAAAGCTTCCTTAATTTTCATATTTTAATAGAAGCTTTTTTTGTTTTACTTTTATAAAATATATGTTATATTATGTAATTGAGGAGTGAAACAAATGAAATATAAATTAGTAGCCATTGATATGGACGGTACTTTATTAAACAGTAAAAATGAAGTATCTTCCAGAACAAAATTAGCAATAGATATGGCAAAATCAAAAGGAGTACATGTGGTATTATCAACAGGAAGGATATTAAAATCTGCATTAGCTTATTCTAAAAGTTTAAATCTAAAAAGTCCAATTATTGCTTGTAATGGTGCAATTATGGTAGATGAGTCTGAAAAAATTATCTATAAAAGCCCTATTGAAAAGAATTTAGTAGAAAAAATAGTTAATATGGCTAAAAAAAGAGATATTTATTATCATTTCTATGATGAATCAAAATTTTATTCCCACACAAAAGTAGAAGAAGTTCTAAAATTCTACAATGAAGGTAGTAGCAAATCAAATATAGATTTTCATTTATTTGGCAGTATTCACGAATTAATGGAAAAGAACATCAATGTTTATAAATTCTTATTTGTTGATAACAATAATAGTAAATTAAATAGCTTAAGAGAAGAATTAAATAGCTTAGGAAATATTTCTACATCTAGCTCCTGGTCAAATAACATAGAAGCCATGAGCTTAAATGTTTCTAAAGGAGAAGCTCTTAGACAATTGTGCAAAAGCCTTGATATAGACTCAAAGGAAGTTATAGCCATTGGAGATAGTGAAAATGATTTATCTATGTTAGAGTTTGCGGGGCTAGGTGTATCAATGAAAAACGGAGATAAAAATGTAAAGATCAATGCAGACTATGTCACCGATACTAATGATAATGATGGTGTAGCCAAGGTAATAGAAAAATTTGTTTTAGAACAGGAGATGAAAATTTAAATTATGGCACTACATATAGTTCTTGTAGAACCAGAAATACCTTCAAATACAGGAAATATCGCTAGGACCTGTGCTCTTACGGGTACTGTACTGCATTTGGTACGTCCCTTAGGATTTTCTGTAGATGATAAACATCTAAAAAGGGCAGGATTAGACTATTGGCCCTTAGTAGAAATTCATTATTACGACAATTTTTTTCAACTACTAGATAAATATCCAAATGGTAGTTTTTATTATGCCACAACTAAGGGAAAACGCAAGTATTCTGACGTGGAATACACAGATGAATCATTTTTCGTATTTGGAAAAGAGACAAAAGGCTTGTCTAATGAAATCCTAGAAGGCAATGATGATAGAACTATTAGAATACCTATGAGAACAAATATTGCTAGATCCTTAAATCTTGCAAATTCAGTTAATATCATACTTTATGAAGCGTTGAGACAATTAGGTTTTCCAAATATAGAGTAGAAAAGATTACAGAAGATAAAATTTATATATTAGGAGGTCAAATATGGATATTGCTTTACCAGTAATAGGTGGACTAGGCTTGTTTTTATATGGAATGAACATAATGGGAATTGGATTACAAAAGGCTGCAGGAGAAAGATTAAAAAAGCTAATCGAAGTATTGACTAATAACAGGTTAATGGGTGTAATTGTAGGTGCACTGGTAACCATGATAATACAAAGTTCTTCTGCCACTACAGTAATGGTAGTTGGGTTTGTAAATGCCGGATTAATGACCCTACCCCAAGCAGTAGGTGTAATTATGGGGGCAAATATAGGTACTACAATAACAGCACAGCTAATTGCCTTTAATTTAACTGATTATGCACCTATAGCAGTAGCTATTGGTGTAGGTATTTGGGTTGCCACCTCTAAAAAAAGAGCAAAAAGTATTGCAGAAACTTTAATTGGTTTTGGTATACTATTTATTGGTATGGACATGATGGGAAGTGGATTGAAACCACTTGCAGACATGCCAGTTTTTACAAATATTATGACTAGTTTAAAAAATCCAATCCTTGGAATGTTAGTAGGACTTGGACTTACAGCTATAATACAAAGTAGTAGTGCCTCTATAGGTTTATTACAAGCCTTAGCAGGTCAAGGTCTTGTACAAATGGATGTAGCTTTTCCAATTCTTTTTGGAGAAAATATAGGTACTACAACAACTGCCTTATTGTCTTCTGTGGGAGCCAATAGGACAGCTAAAAGAGCTGCGATTATACACTTTTTATTCAATCTTATAGGTACTATAATATTTATGACTCTATTAAGAGCTCCAATTGAAGCTTTGGTAACAAGAATTTCACCATTAGATGTAAAAAGGCAAATCGCCAATGCCCATACATTATTTAATATTATAAATGTAATTATACAATTACCCTTTGCTGGCCTTTTAGTTAGAATTGCTCGAACAATAGTTCCTGGTGATGATAAGCTTGAAGCTCAAGAATCAAAATTCTTAGATCCTAGAATTATTGAAACTCCAAGTATTGCCTTAGGTCAAGTTAAAAAAGAAATCCTTAGAATGGGAAGTTTTGCAATAGATAACTTAAATAAGGTTCAATATGCTTTTGTAGAAGAAAAATACGATAATGTGGATTTAATCCTAGAGCAGGAGCAAAAAATTAATAGGTTACAAAGAGAGATTACAGATTATTTAGTTATGTTATCAAATGCTCCAATTTCAGATGATGAGCATAAACGAGTCAATATCTTCTTTAATGTAATAGGCGATATAGAAAGAGTTGGAGACCATGCTGAAAATATAGCTGAATTAGCCTTAGAAAGAAGGGAAAATGATTATCCTTTTACAGAACAAGCTGTTGGAGAATTACATGAGATATTTGATAAAGTAAATGAAGCATTTAAACAAGCTTTAGCTGCCTTTGAAACCAACGATGAATCCTTAGCAAAAGGCGTATTGAAGTTGGAAGATGAAGTAGATATACTAGAAAGGCAAAACAGGGCAAATCATATAGAGAGATTAAATAAAGGTCAATGCCTTACAGGGTCCGGTATTATCTTTTTAGATGCCATATCTAATCTTGAGAGGGTGGCTGACCATTCATCAAATATAGCCTTGTACGTATTAGATAAGAATAAAACGGGTCCAAAAAATATATAAATTTGTCGGCTGTTGCTGCCAAAAAAATAATTTAAAAAAAAGGTTGTTTATTTTAGATTTATATATTATAATATCCATGGATGACATAATTTTGACAAATTTTTATCGACAATTTACTTTCAATTAAATACTCTGGATGATTAATGCGGAAGAGACCATATTTATATGGCGCCGAAGGAGTAAGTTGTGGGCCCCCGATCTACAACGAAACTCTCAGGCAAAAGGACCGTATTATGACAGAACTCTGAAAAGCAAATGCACCGAAGGAGCAATCCCTCCGGGAGAATCTCTCAGGTAATGACAGAGTAAGTGGGCTATTTATAACCTATTTATTCTGTTTTTTTATCTAAATTTTTAGCTATGGTAAAAATTTTGTTTCATAATTAAAAGTGTAGGGAATAATTATATGTAGGGAATCATAATCTATGAGAAGTACGAAAGAGTAAAAATACCACATACTATTTAAATGTAAAACCGCTAAAAACAAGTTTAATAATTGGACAAGAAAAAAGAATTACATAAATTTATTCAAAGGAGGAGAATACATGGTATATGATTTAGTAATCATAGGAGCAGGTCCTGCAGGTTTAGCAGCAGGTTTATATGCTTCAAGAGCAAGACTAAACACCCTAATAATTGAAAAAGAAAGCGAAGGGGGACAAATTAAAACAACTGATGAAGTTGCTAACTATCCCGGCTCTATTCGCGATGCAAGTGGACCAACACTTATTGAAAGAATGGTAGAACAAGTAGATGAATTCGGAGCAAAAAGAGTTCTAGATGAAATTTTAGAAGTAGACTTCAGTGGAAAAATAAAAGTTTTAAAAGGAACTAAGGAAGAATACAAGGCAAAAGCAGTAGTTATAGCTACAGGTGCAGTTCCAAGACCAATTGGATGCCCAGGAGAAAAGGAGTTAACAGGTAGAGGAGTATCATACTGTGCAACTTGTGATGCTGCATTCTTTGAAGATTTAGAAGTGTACGTAGTAGGTGGAGGAGACTCAGCTGTAGAAGAAGCTATTTACTTAACTAAGTTTGCAAGAAAGGTTACAATTATCCACAGAAGAGATGAATTAAGAGCTGCTAAATCAATTCAAGAAAAAGCCTTTAATAACGAAAAAATTGAATTTATGTGGGATTCAGTAGTAACAGAACTAAAAGGTGACGGTATACTAGAATCAATGGTAGTTAAAAATGTAAAAACTGGAGAAGAAAGAGAAATATTTGCAGATGAAGACGACGGAACCTTTGGAGTATTCGTATTTATTGGCTTCAACCCAGCAACCAAATTATTCGAAGGAATAATCGAAATGGAAAACGGGTATATAAAAACTGATGAAGATATGAGAACTAACATTCCTGGAGTATTTGCCGCAGGAGATAATAGGGTAAAATCCCTAAGACAGGTAGTTACAGCAACAGCAGATGGAGCCATAGCGGCTGTACAAGCTGAAAAATATATAAATGATAATTTTGAAGATTAATAAATTTTGTTAATTATATAGATGTCTAAAAATAAATATAGGAGGTATAATAAATGATAGAACTTAATAAGGAAAATTTTGAAGAAGAAGTACTAAAAGCAGAAGGTTATGTTTTAGTAGACTTCTGGGGGCCAACATGTGAGCCATGTAAAGCATTGATGCCACATGTAGAAGCCTATGCAGAAAAATATGGTGACAAAATTAAGTTTACTTCATTAGATATTACAAAAGCTAGAAGATTAGCAATCAGTCAAAAAGTATTAGGATTACCAGTAATCGCTATCTACAAAGATGGAGAAAGAATAGATGCAGTAGTAGCAGATGAAGCAACTCCAGCTTCAGTAGAAGAGTTAATTAAAAAATATTATTAAAATACTATTAAATAGCGTTTAATTCTGGATATATTCTGGATTAAATCTGGAATATATCCTGGAATTAAATATAGATACTTGTAAAATTAAGAGGAGGTGAATTTATGCGTCTGGAATTAGGCCATGTGCTAATTAAAGATGTGCAATTTGGTTCTGAAACCAAAATTGAAAATGGGGTGCTATATGTTAACAAGGAAGAGCTTATTAAACTAATAAGCGAAGATGAGCACCTTGCATCAGTAGACGTTGATATTGCAAGACCTGGAGAGAGTGTTAGAATAACACCTGTAAAGGATGTTGTTGAACCCAGGGTTAAGGTGGAAGGTCCTGGAGGTGTATTCCCAGGAATACTATCAAAAGTTGATGTAGTAGGTTCAGGTAAGACCAATGTATTAAAAGGTTGTACTGTAATGACAACTGGTAAAATCGTTGGTTTCCAAGAAGGGATTGTTGACATGACAGGACCTGGAGCTGAATATACTCCCTTCTCCAAAACAAATAACGTAGTATTAATCTGTGAACCAGTTGAAGGCTTAAAACAACACGATCATGAAAGAGCTGTAAGACTGGCAGGATTTAAAGCTGCAGCATACTTAGCTGAAGCAGCTAAATCATTAACTCCAGACACAGTAGAAGTTTATGAAACATTACCATTCTTAGAAGGTATAAAGAAATATCCTGATCTTCCAAGAGTAGGATATGTTCAAATGCTTCAAACCCAAGGTTTACTTCATGATACTTATGTATATGGAGTAGACGCTAAACAAATAGTACCAACTATAATTTATCCAACTGAAGTTATGGATGGTGCTGTTGTAAGTGGTAACTGTGTATCTGCTTGTGATAAGAACACTACCTATCACCAAATGAATAACCCAGTAATTCATGACTTATATAAAGAGCATGGTAAAACACTTAACTTCGTAGGTGTAATAATCACAAACGAAAACGTTTACCTAGCTGACAAAGAAAGGTCATCTAACTGGACAGCTAAATTAGCTGAATACCTAGGCCTTGACGGAGTAATTATCTCCCAAGAGGGATTCGGAAACCCAGATACAGACCTTATTATGAACTGTAAGAAGATTGAAGCTAAGGGAATAAAAACTGTAATCATCACTGACGAATATGCAGGTAGAGATGGTGCAAGTCAATCCTTAGCAGACGCTGACAAGGCAGCAGATGCAGTAGTTACTGGCGGAAATGCAAATGAAATAATTAAACTACCACCTATGGATAAAGTAATAGGTACTTTAGACTATGTAGATACAATAGCTGGTGGTTTTGATGGTTCATTGGCAGAAGACGGCTCAATAACTGTTGAAATCCAAGCTATAACTGGAGCTACAAACGAAATGGGCTTCAATAAAATGTCAGCAAGAAGCTACTAATTAGTAGTGTATATATAAATAATAATTAACAGAAGAAAGGAGTTGGCATAATGTCAATATTCAATGAGAATTCAAAAGTAATCATCATTGGCGATAGAGACGGCATACCAGGGCCAGCCATGGAAGAATGTGTAAAGACAACTCCTGCAGAAATAGTATTTTCAGCAACTGAATGTTTTGTCTGAACTGCTGCAGGAGCCATGGACCTAGAAAATCAAAGAAGGGTTAAAGAATTAACTGAAAAATACGGTGCAGAAAATATTATCGTATTAATCGGTGGAGCAGAAGCTGAATCAGCAGGATTAGCTGCTGAAACAGTTACAGCTGGAGACCCAACTTTTGCAGGTCCATTGGCAGGAGTTCCGTTGGGACTTAAAGTTTATCATCCAGTAGAACCAGAATTTAAAGAATCAGTAGACCCAGAAGTTTATGACGAACAAATAGGTATGATGGAAATGGTTCTAGATGTAGACGCCATAATCGAAGAAGTAAAATCAATGAGAGACGAATATACAAAATATTAATATAAGCTTGAATATAATCCCGATATGAAATATATGAGAGGAGGGGAATAAATGGGGAAATTTAAAGTTGTTCATTACATCAACCAATTCTTCGCTGGTATTGGTGGTGAAGAAAAAGCGGACCATAGGCCTGAAGTCAGAGAAGAAGTATTAGGACCAGGTTTAGCTTTAAAAGCAGGCTTCAAGGATGAAGCAGAAATAGTTGCTACTATAATCTGTGGTGACAGCTATTTCGGTGAAAATATAGAAGAAGCTAAAAAAGAAGTCCTTGAAATGGTTAAAAAATACAATCCTGACTTGTTCATAGCAGGTCCAGCTTTTAACGCAGGTAGATACGGTGTGGCTTGCGGTACAATTGCAGATGCGGTTCAAAATGAATTAGGAATTCCCTCATTAACTGCTATGTACGAAGAAAACCCAGGAGCAGATATGTTTAAGAAATCAGTTTATATAGTTTCTACAAAAGACTCTGCTGCTGGTATGAGAGATGCCGTTAAGAAAATAGTTCCATTGGCATTAAAATTAGTTAAAGGTGAAGAAATCGGTTCACCAGATGAGGAAGGTTATCTATCAAGAGGAATTAGAAAGAATTTCTTTACCGATAAAAGAGGTTCTGAAAGAGCAGTTGACATGCTTATTAAGAAACTTAAAGGTGAAGAATTTGAAACTGAATTCCCAATGCCTGATTTTGATAGGGTACCACCTAATCCAGCGGTAAAAGATATTACTAAAGCTACTATAGCTATAGTAACATCAGGTGGAGCAGTACCTAAAGGCAACCCTGATCACATAGAATCATCCTCAGCTCAAAAATATGGTAAGTATGATATAGAAGGAATAAATGACTTAACCCCAGAAAATGGAGAAACTGCTCACGGTGGTTATGACCCAGTTTATGCAAACGAGGACTTAGACAGGGTTATTCCAGTAGACGTATTGAGAGATTTAGAAAGAGAAGGAAAAATTGGAAAACTGCACAGATACTATTACTCAACAGTTGGTAATGGTACTGCTGTAGCAAATGCTAAGAAGTTTGCTGCTGAGTTCAGTAAAGAACTTGTAGCAGATGGAGTAGATGCAGTTATCCTAACCTCAACCTGAGGTACCTGTACACGTTGCGGTGCAACAATGGTAAAAGAAATCGAACGTGCTGGTATCCCAGTAGTTCACATGTGTACAGTAGTTCCAATCTCATTAACAGTAGGTGCTAACAGAATAGTACCAACTATAGCTATCCCTCACCCATTAGGAAATCCAAGTCTAGATCCTAAGGAAGAGAAAGCTCTAAGAAGAAAATTAGTTGAGAGAGCATTAGAAGCTCTTCAAACAGAAGTTGAAGGTCAAACTGTATTTGAAATGAAATAGTGGTAAAATCTTATAAAAGGGTGATTTTCATCACCCTTTTATAAGGAAAACCTGTGGTTTTCCTTGAAACTCATATCTATAGCTTGTTTTCCCTTGAAAAAGATTGACTAAAACTTCACAATATTGTATAATGATTTTGCTTCAACAAAAGATGAAGAACTAATAAACTTGACAGATAAAAAGGAAATAGAGAAAAAATTTTAAATTGCTATGTTTGAAAGTTCGAACTATTAGTTCTTTAATATAGATGTTAAACGAAATACTGACCAGTAGATCCTGCCTTACAATAAGCCCTTATATATTAATCTAGAAGTAAAAAGCAATAAAGGTCTTAACAAGTAAAGTTTTTATATAAACTTTAAAATAGAAGTAAAAAAGGATTTACATAAAAAAATTTTGGAGGTGTATATATGAATTATTCAGTAGTAAAAGGAACATCTTATGTTCTAGTTCACGCACCAGATATGGTCATTCATAATGGTACAACACAAACAACAGAAAGGACACTGCATCCTGATTCAGAATATTTAAAGGTATTGCCAAATCATCTTCGTAGTTATGAAGAGGTAGTAAACTATTTACCAAACCAAGTTTATATAGGAAATCATAAACCTGAAGAATTAAGAAAAGTTGAGCAACCTTGGTATGATAAAGGTGCAAAGGATGCAAAAAGAGTAGGTAAATTTGGGGAAATAATGCCACAAGATGAATTCATTGGCTTAATTAAAATAGTAGACGTATTTGACTTAGTTCTATTAACTAAGGAATTTACAGAAGAAGTTAAAGCAAAACTAGAAGCACATCCATTAATTGGTGAAAATCTAATAGCTAGATTAAAAACTGGCGTAGATTTAGCAGATGTAGAAAAGCAAGTTAATGAAAATGGAGCAGAGGGACTTTATAACAATAATCAATTAGTTGGTTGTGTAAAGAAGGCTCATGACGTTGACGTTAACTTAAGCTCACATGTATTATTTGAAAACCTTGTATCCAAGGCTTCAGGAGTACTATCTGCGTTACACTTATTAGACAAAAATAATATTAATCCAGAAGATATAGAATATGTAATTGAGTGTTCAGAAGAAGCTTGTGGAGATATGAACCAAAGAGGTGGAGGAAACTTTGCTAAAGCTATTGCAGAAATAGCAGGTTTAACTAATGCTACGGGTTCAGACACAAGAGGATTCTGTGCTGCTCCAGCTCATGCTTTGATACTTGCAGCATCCCTAGTTCAAGCTGGAACTTACAAAAATGTATTAGTAGTAGCTGGAGGTTCTACAGCTAAATTAGGTATGAATGGTAAAGACCACGTTAAAAAAGGCATGCCTATTTTAGAAGACGTAGTAGGTGGATTTGCTGTATTGGTATCTGAAAACGATGGTGTAAACCCAGTTCTAAGAACTGACCTAGTTGGAAGACATACAGTAGGTACAGGCTCATCACCTCAAGCAGTTATTACTTCCTTAGTTACTGCACCATTAGACAGAGGAAATCTAAAGATTACTGATATAGATAAATATTCTGTAGAAATGCAAAACCCTGACATCACTAAACCAGCAGGTGCAGGAGACGTACCATCAGCTAACTATAAGATGATTGCAGCCTTAGGAGTAAAAAGAGGAGAACTAGAAAGAACTCAAATAAACGAATTCCTAGAAAAACATGGTATGGAAGGTTGGGCACCTACACAAGGTCATATTCCTTCAGGAGCTCCATATATTGGATTTGCAAGAGAGGCTATGCTAGCTGGAGAAATCAATAGGGCCATGATTGTAGGTAAAGGTAGTTTATTCTTAGGTAGAATGACTAATTTATTTGACGGTACCTCAATAGTTATAGAGAAAAATAGTGGAAAGTTAGATGAGGGTAAAGGTGTATCCGAAGAAGAAGTTAGATCCCTTGTAGCACAAGCTATGAGAGACTTTGCTTCTCATCTACTTCAAGATTAGAGGTGATACTATGACTGAAAATATCAAAGGCATGATTGGCAAGGTATTCAACGACATTGCAGATGCTTTAGAGACTGGACAATTTGGCGAAAAAGTCCGTGTAGGGATTACAGTAGCAGGCTCAGAACTAGGTATCGATAATATCGTTAAAGGTGCTGAAATGGCCCAAGCCAGAGATAAAGGTATTGAAGTAGTACTAATTGGTCCTAAGGTAGAGTCAAACCTTACTCAATACAATGTTGAAGGTGAAGATGCTCAACATAAAAAAATGGAAGAACTACTTGATAGCGGCCAGATCCAAGCTTGCGTAACAATGCACTATAATTTCCCTATAGGGGTATCTACTGTAGGTAGAGTAATGACTCCTGGTAGAGGTAGAGAAATGTTTTTAGCTACAACTACAGGAACATCTTCTCCTCATAGAGTTGAAGCTATGGTAAAAAATGGTATTTATGGAATAATAACCGCAAAAGCCATGGGTATAGAAAACCCAACTGTAGGCATACTAAATGTTGATGGAGCAAGACAAGTGGAAAGGGCTTTTAAGGACCTAGTAAGCAATGGTTATGAAATAAACTTTACAGAATCAGAAAGAGCAGATGGTGGAACCGTTATGAGAGGTAATGACTTACTAATTGGTACACCAGATGTAATGATAACTGATACCCTTACAGGTAACCTATTAATGAAAGTATTCTCATCCTACTCTACAGGTGGAAGTTATGAATCTTTAGGCTTTGGTTATGGTCCAGGCATTGGAGAAGATTATGAAAGAATTATCCTAATCCTATCAAGGGCTTCTGGTACTCCTGTGGTAGCAAATGCAATTAGCTATGCAGCTAACTTAGTAAGAGGCAAATTAATAGATATAGCTAAGGAAGAGTTTGAAAAAGCAAACAAGGCTGGACTAAAGGATATACTAAAAGGCCTTACTAAGGAAACAAAGAAAGCAGAAGATAATGAAGATGAAGAAGTAGAAGCACCTCCTGCAGAAACCGTTACTGGAACCATAAGTGGTATAGATATTATGGAATTAGAAGATGCTGTTAGGGCTCTTTGGAAGGCAGGTATCTATGCTGAATCTGGTATGGGATGTACTGGCCCAATAGTAATGGTTAACGAAGGAAAAATAAATGAAGCACTAAAAGCTCTAAAAGCAGCTGGATATGATGTAGGAGAGGCTGATCCCTGTTAGAAACTAAGCTCCAAGGCAACTTGGAGCTTTAATTTTGTAGGTTTTTTACAAAGACTTTAACTATATTTGAGTTGTATTTTTGCCATTTAAGAGTTATAATTAAGTCAGAGAAAAGAAAATGATATAAGGGGGCAAGTTGAAATGAAAAGATTACTCAGCATTGCTTTAGCTATTACATTGATAGCTGTAACTTTAGCCGGTTGTGGTAGTTCAAGTTCCGGTCATGAAATCATACTTATCACAGACAAAGGAAATATCGACGACAAGTCCTTCAACCAAGGTTCTTGGGAAGGTGTAGTTGAGTTTGCAACAAGAGAAGGTATCTCTCATACCTACATAAAACCAGAAGACGATACAAATGATGGATACCTAAAAGCAATCGAGCTTGCAGTACAAGGTGGAGCTAAGGTTATAGTTACACCTGGATTCTTATTTGAAGTACCTGTATATGAAGCACAACAAAAATATCCAGATGTTAAGTTTATCTTACTAGACGGTGCTCCACATCCAGCAGATGATTTTACACCAGATATTAGAGAAAACGTTGCAAGTATATTGTACGCTGAAGAGGAATCAGGCTACCTTGCTGGTTATGCAGCAGTTATGGATGGCATGAGAAATCTTGGATTCATGGGCGGTATGGCTGTTCCAGCTGTTCAAGCCTTTGGATATGGATATCTTCAAGGTGCTGAAGATGCTGCTAAGGAATTAGGTCTTCCAGATGGTTCCATTAAGGTAACCTACCACTACACTGGAAACTTCGAAGAAAACGATACCAACAAGGCTACTGCTGCAACCATGTATCAAGAAGGTACAGAAGTAATTTTCGCTTGCGGTGGTTCAGTTGGTAAATCAGTAATGTCTGCAGCAGCTGAAGCAGGAGCAAAAGTTATAGGTGTTGACGTTGACCAAAGATACGATAGTGAAACTGTAATCACATCAGCAACTAAAGGATTAGCTCCTTCTGTAATAGCAGTTCTTGAATCAATTTATAAAACAAATAGCTTTGAACAATATGGTGGTAAGACTACTTATTTCAACGCTGAAAATGATGGTGTTGGACTTCCAACTGTAGTAATTGGTGACGAAGATGCAGATGCATTTGATAGATTTGAATCCTTCTCCAGAGAAGACTATGATGCATTATTTGCTAAATTAAAGAATGGTGAAGTTTCAGTTATTCGTTCAATTAATGTAGCAGACCCATCAGGAAATGCAACAGCTGAAGAACTTACTAGTCAATTAAACTTAAATAAAGTTGTAGTAACTACTAGATAAAGAAGATTACATGCCTATTGGCCTTAGCCTTAAGCAAGTAAGATATATAAAGAATGGGAGAAGGCTTAATTCTCCCATTCTTTATTAAAATATAATAGAATTGGATGAGGTTGAAGTGGAAAAATATATTATTGAAATGATCAATATTACAAAAGTATTTCCTGGTATTATTGCCAATGATAATATTACTCTAAGACTAAGAAAAGGTGAAATCCACGCCCTATTGGGAGAAAATGGTGCTGGTAAATCAACTTTAATGAGTGTACTTTTTGGATTGTATCAACCAGATGGTGGAGAAATAAGAAAAAACGGACAGGTAGTACACATAAACAATCCAAACGATGCCAACGATTTAGGTATAGGAATGGTACACCAACATTTCAAACTAGTAGAGATATTTACTGTTCTAGAAAATATAATCCTTGGTGTAGAACCCAACAAGATGGGCTTTATACAAAAAAAGGAAGCTAGGGAAAAAGTACTGGTGCTTAGTGAAAAGTATGGGCTAAAAATTGATCCAGATGCTCGTATAGAGGATATAACTGTAGGAATGCAGCAAAGAGTAGAGATACTAAAGATGTTATATAGGGATAATGAAATCCTAATATTTGACGAGCCTACGGCTGTTTTAACACCTCAAGAGATCAATGAGCTGCTTCAGACCATGAGAGAATTTGCAAATGAAGGCAAATCAATACTTTTCATTACTCACAAGCTCAATGAAATCATGGCTGTAGCCGACAGGTGTACAGTTTTAAGAAAAGGTAAACTAATCGGCACCGTTGACATTAAGGATACAACTAAAGAAGAGCTTTCTAGGATGATGGTAGGTAGAGACGTTAGTTTTAAGGTAGAAAAAAAGGAAAAGAAACCAGAAGATGTGGTCCTTTCTGTCAGAAACCTTTCAGTACCATCAAAAACCCATAAGAAAGATGCGGTTAAAAATGTATCCTTCGATATTCGTCGTGGAGAAATCGTATGTATAGCAGGAATAGATGGTAATGGTCAGACGGAGCTAGTTGGTGCAATTACTGGACTAGAAAAATCAAGCTCCGGAAGTATAATCCTAAATGGAAAGGACATTACCAAGGCTCCTATTAGAAAACGTTCCATAGAAGGTATAAGCCATATTCCAGAAGATAGACATAAACATGGTTTAGTACTTGATTATAAATTAGAAGAAAACTTAGTACTACAAAGATATTGGCAACCAGAATTTCAAAATAAAGGCTTCATTAAATTTAATGCTGTTAGGAAATATGCTGAGAAGCTAATTGATAAGTTTGATATCAGATCAGGTCAAGGACCCATTACCATAGCAAGAAGCATGTCAGGTGGAAATCAGCAAAAAGCAATTATCGCTAGGGAAATCGATAAGAAACACGATTTACTAGTAGCAGTTCAACCTACAAGGGGTCTAGACGTAGGTGCTATTGAATATGTTCATAAGCAGCTTGTAGAGACTAGAGATGCAGGGAAGGGAGTACTTCTTGTATCCTTTGAATTAGATGAGGTTATGGATGTTTCTGACCGAATTCTAGTAATGTATGAAGGTGAAATAGTTGGGGACCTAGATCCAAATAAAATAACAGTAGAGGAGCTTGGACTTTACATGTCAGGAGCAAAACGAGATCGGGTAAAGGAGATTAACGATGCAGGATAGAAATAGTGATACAAATAAAAGTATAAATCTGAATTCAATTAGAAAAAATATTGATTTTTCTTCATTTACATCAGCTCTAATGGCTATTTTACTGGGCTTAATATTTGGTTTCTTCGTTATGCTTTTTGCAATGCCTGCCAATGCTTTAGCAGGTTTTCGATACATAGCATTAGGGGGGTTTAGCCGTTTAGGTGATGTTTTCTACTTTGCTACGCCAATCCTAATGACAGGATTATCAGTTGGCTTTGCCTTTAAAATGGGCTTATTCAACATTGGAGCATCAGGTCAATATACAATGGGAATGTTTTTTGCCCTTATGGCTGGTTTCATGTTAGATTTGCCAAATGGCCTCCATTGGATAGTTGCAGTATTGGCTGGTATGGTTGGGGGTCTGATTTGGGGTTTTATACCAGGATTTTTTAAAGCCCTGCTCAATGTAAATGAAGTAATTACTTCTATTATGTTTAATTATATAGGCATGTACTTGGTAGATATGTGGGTTCGTGGAAGTTCAACCATGTATAATTCTACTATTACTAGGACCAATTATATACCACAATCTGCCCAAATTCCATCCTTAGGATTCACTGGAACTAATGTGAACTACGGGATTGTGCTAGCCATCTTAATTGGTATATTGCTCTATATCATACTTCAGAAAACAACCTTTGGCTATGAGCTAAAGGCTACAGGATATAATAAGCATGCAGCAGAATATGCAGGAATGAGAGGCAAGACAAATATAATAATAACCATGATGATAGCGGGGGCTTTATCTGGTCTAGGTGGAGCATTTGCAATTCTAGCACCATCTGGTATTCCAGGTAGTAGTATGACCTATGAGCCTGTAAATATTATTGCTGCCAATGGATTTAATGGAATAGCCGTTGCCCTACTTGGCAATTCCCATCCTATAGGCATTATCTTCTCAGCCTTATTTATATCCCATTTACAACGTGGTGGAACCTTAACAACTCTTGTAGGATATAAGCCAGAAATAATAGACGTTGTAATAGCTATCATTATATATTTCTCAGCCTTTGCCATGATAATGAATGCAGCAATAGGCAGATTTATTAAGAAGCGTATTAAAAAAGAACATACTGATATAATAGAGGATATAAAAGAAGAAATAGATAATATTGAAGCCTCTAATAATAACTCAAAGGAGGCGGAATAATGAGTACTTTATATTATTTAATCCAAAACATGCTTCCGGTTGCAATATCTTTACTACTAGTTGCATTAGGTGGTATGTTCAGTGAAGTAGGCGGAGTTATTAATATAGCCCTTGAGGGAATTATGCTATTTGGAGCTTATTTCGCTACTCTTTTTGTATATTTTGTACAAGACAGTGGACTGAATCCACAGACTATACTCATATTAGGTATGTTAGTTGCTGCGGTGGCTGGCTTAATATATTCTTTGTTGTTATCCTTTGCAGCAGTAACTATGAAGGCTAACCAAACTATTGTAGGTACTTCCCTTAATATGTTAATCCCAGCTGCAGTTTTATTATTCTCTAAAATGTTCTTCATGAGTGATGGTATCACTACTAGTATAAACTTTTATATAAGAAAGGTACCAGTATTAGGAGACATCCCTGTAATAGGGCCTATGTTCTTCCAAAGAACCTATTTAACAGTTATGATTGGGTTTGCATTATTAATAATATCTACCGTAGTCTTTTATAAGACTAAATTTGGTCTAAGACTTCGTGCCTGCGGTGAACATCCTCATGCAGCCGATTCAGTAGGTATCAATGTCCACAAAATGAGATATTTAGGTACCAGTATATCAGGGATTTTAGGAGGTATAGGCGGATTCTTCTACTCTGTGGGTATAATGGATGGTAATGTAAATGGCCATACTGGAGTTGCAGGCTTTGGTTTCTTAGCCTTAGCTGTAATGATATTTGGCCAATGGAGACCTGGCAAAATATTTTTAGGTGCCTTATTCTTTGCATTTTTAAGGACCTTAGCATACTCAGTCTCATTAATACCATTCTTGGCTAATTTAGGTATAGACCAAACATATTATAGGATGATGCCTTATGTAGCTACCATGGTAGTATTAGCCTTTACATCTAAGAAATCTAGAGCTCCTAAAGCAGAGGGAATACCTTACGATAAATCTTTAAGATGATGAAAATTATAATTCATAATTTATATAAAAAACACACAAAATGGCAAGATGCAATTCTTGTCATTTTGTTTTTGTACTTTAGTAATAATCTGATATAATATAGGTAGACAATATATTAGGAAGGTTGAGTTACATGAGGCTAACCTATGATTTAACCCTTGAGCAGACTCAAAAATTAATTATGACTCCTGAACTTAGGCTAGCTATAGAGTTGCTCCAATTTAATACTTTAGAATTGCAAGAATACATTGCTAAAGAACTAGAAGAAAATCCTATACTAGAAATAACTAGTACTATTGAAGAATATGAGGACTTAGAGAAATATACAAAGGATGAAATTGACTGGAAAGAGTATTTTGAGCATTATGATGACTATAGCTATAAACAAGAAGTAGATAGAAATGTTGAAGAATTCAACTTTGAATCCTATATTTCTTATGAACCAACACTAAGGGAATTTTTATTAAACCAGTTAAATCTAATTCCCTTGGAAAATAGGGAGCATAAAATTGGAGTAAACATCATAGAGAATATTGATAATAATGGATACCTCATTTCATCCATAGAAGATATTGCAAAATCAACTAATTCTAGCATAGAAGAAGTAGAAATAATCTTAAATATTATCCAAAACTTTGATCCCTCAGGAGTTGGTGCCAGAAACTTAAAAGAATGCCTACTTATTCAAGTAAGGGATAGGAAAGATATAAACAAGTATATAGTGGAAATAATAGAGAACTATTTAGAGGATCTAGGCCATAATAGGATCCAAAAAATCGCTAAGGCTTTAGACATAGAAACCTATGAAGTGCAGGAGGCATGTGATTATATAAGACAGTTAGAACCAAAACCAGGAAGAGCCTTTGGAAATAATCAAGATTTAGGATATATAATACCTGATGCTGAAATTAAGCTCATAAACGGAGAACTGGAAGTAATATTAAATGATGTAACCGGACCAAGGCTAGGGATAAACAACTATTATAGGTCACTCCTAAGGACTGGTAATGATAAGGATACCATGGAATTTTTAAATCAGAAATTTAATTCTGCCATGTGGATTATTAGGAGCATAGAACAAAGAAGAAATACAATTAAAAAAGTAATAGAATCAATAATTAAATTCCAGAGAGAATTCTTTTTAGAAGGCGAGAAATCACTTAGACCTCTTACCTTGAAGGATATTGCCAATGATATAGACATGCATGAATCTACCATATCAAGAGCAACCAATGGTAAATATGTTCAAACCCCAAGGGGCTTGTTTGAACTAAAATACTTTTTCTCTTCAGGAGTAGAAAGCCATGATGGAGGTATTTCCTCTGTTAGTATAAAAAAGATATTGCAAGAGATAATAGATGAGGAAAATCCTAAAAAGCCATATAGTGATAATAAGCTAGCTGAAATTTTAGCTCAAAAGGGTATTAAGATTTCCAGAAGAACAGTTGCAAAATATAGGGATGAGCTAAATATTCCACCTTCCAATATGAGAAAACGATATTGATAAAAATTTCTCTTACCATATTGCATAAAATATGGTAATAATATATACTAATCATAGTAGAATCAATATTCTACTATTTCTTTGTGAAGCCCGGGACATTTTTTCAAGCTGCGGGACAATATCTGTCCACGCCATAAGTAGCTAGGCAATGAGGTGATGGGTTGGAAGTTTTAGATTTAATAAAAACAATTGCGCCTGAAGCAATAAAAATATTGGAAGAAAGGTACTTAATCCTGAGAACTATTCTTTACAACCAACCTATAGGGAGAAGGAGCCTTTCAGATATCCTTGGATTTAAGGAAAGGGCTGTTAGGGATCAAGTAGTTTTTTTGAGAAACCAAGGACTATTAAAGATAGATTTTATGGGTATGTATATTACCGATGAAGGTATCAAAACCCTAGAAAGCCTAAACCCAATTTATAATCATATTAAGGGTATTCCAGAACTTGAAGTTAAGTTGAAGAAACTTTTGAATATAAGAAAAGTAAGCATACTTCCAGGAAATTCCAAAGATAGCGGAATGGTTCTGAGGGATATGGGAAAAATAACTTCTAAGATAATCAAAAACATCATTAATAATGGAGATATAGTTGGAATTACTGGTGGTAGTACTATGGCGGCGGTGGCAGAAGAATTTGTTCCAGACAAGATTAAAAGAGATGTTATCTTTATACCTGCAAGGGGTGGTTTAGGTAGAAATGTAGAGACCCAAGCGAACTCCATAGCTGCAACCTTTGCAAAAAAACTTGGAGGAACGTATAGGCTACTATTTGTACCAGATGGGCTAGAAAAAGAAGCCTTAGAATACATAATAAAAAATGAAGATATTAAAGAGTCCTTAAACCTAATAGATAATATGGATATGTTAATCTTTGGCATTGGAAGGGCAGATACCATGGCAAAGAGAAGAAATTTGCCTCCTGAAAGAGTAGAAGAACTAATAAGTAGAGGGGCAGTAGCAGAGGCCTTCGGCCATTATTTTGACATAAATGGAAAAGAAATTTGGGAATATAAGACAGTAGGTCTTTCTCTTAATAAGTTCAAAAAACTAAACAATGTTGTAGCTGTTGCCGGTGGGGCAGAAAAGGCAGAAGCCATTATAGCCATTGCCACCTTAAACGAAAACATGGTATTGATTACCGATGAAGCTGCAGCTAGAAAAATACTTAAACTTGTAGATAATGCTACATAGTAGCTAAAATATAAATTAATAGGAGGAATTTTTATGTCAATGAAAGTTGGATTAAGTGGATTTGGTAGAATAGGTAGAGACTTCTTAAGAGCATATGCAGAAAAAGACGTAAAGGATTTTGAATTAGTAGCAATCAATGCATCAGGCAACCTAGAAGACCTAGCACATCTATTTAAATATGATACTATGTATGGAAAATTCAATGGCACCATAGAGGTAGTAGAAGACGGTTTTATTCTAAATGGCAAGAAAATCAAGGTAGTTGCCCATAGGGACCCAGCAGAAATACCTTGGACAGATTTAGGAGTAGAACTAGTAGTAGACTCTACTGGAGCTTTTAGAGACAGAGATGGATTATCTAAACATATTAAGGCAGGAGCTAAGAAGGTAATAGTTACTGCACCTGCTAAGGGTGAAGATATAACTATTGTATTAGGTGTAAATGAGGAAAAATATGACCCTGAAAACCACCATATTATATCTAATGCTTCATGTACAACTAACTGTTTAGCACCTGTGGCAAAAGTAATATTAGAAAACTTTGGTATCAACAAGGGATTAATGACTACAATCCATGCCTATACAAATGACCAACAAATTCTAGATAAAAGACATAAGGATTTAAGAAGGGCAAGAGCTGCAGCAGCTAATATTGTACCAACTACTACTGGAGCGGCAAAGGCTGTAGCATTAGTACTTCCAGAACTAAAAGGAAAGCTAAATGGATTCTCTGTAAGGGTACCAGTACCTACAGTTTCCATGGTAGACGTAGTATTTGAAGTAGAAAAAGAAACAACAGCTGAAGAAGTAAATAAAGTATTAAAAGAAGCAAGTGAAGGAAAGTTAAAAGGAATTTTAGGATATTCTGACGAGCCTTTAGTATCCTCAGACTATGTTGGAGATCCAAGATCATCCATCGTAGACGGATTATCTACTATGGTTATAGGCAATATGGTAAAAGTAGTTGCATGGTATGACAATGAGTGGGGATATTCTGAAAGAGTATTAGACTTAGCTAAACTAGTTGCCAATAAATAACTCTAAGAGGAAAGTCGGGCATTTTGCCCGGCTTCATGTAATATTTAAGGCGGAGGTGCTATATGTTAAATAAAAAGTCATTAAGGGATTTTGAATACAGGGGAAAAAAAGTACTAGTTAGATGTGATTTCAACGTCCCCATGGATGATGAAGGGAATATAACAGATGATACAAGGATAATATCCTCTTTACCAACAATAAATTATTTACTTGAACAAAATGCAAAGGTTATATTAATGTCACATCTAGGAAGGCCAAAGGGACAACCTATAAAAAAATATACCCTAGAACCAGTGGCCAAGAGACTATCTGAGTTATTAAATAAAGAAGTAATATTTTTGCAGGATGATGAAGTAGTCTCCAATCCAGTGAAAAAAAGGGTAGAGGCCATGGAAGACGGAGATGTGGCATTGTTAGAGAATACTAGATTTAGGAAAGAAGAAGAAAAAAATGAAGAGAATTTTTCAAAAGAGCTAGCATCTTTAGGAGACCTATATGTAAATGATGCCTTTGGAACCTCCCATAGGGCTCATGCTTCCAATGTAGGAGTATCTACTTATTTACCGTCAGCAGTAGGCTTCCTAGTTGAGAAGGAAATTTCTGTTATGGGCAAGGCTTTAGAGCAACCAGAAAGACCATTTATAGCCATACTAGGTGGAGCCAAGGTATCAGATAAAATTGGAGTTATAGAAAACCTTATAAATATAGTAGATACAATAATCATAGGTGGAGGTATGGCCTTTACATTTTTAAAGGCTCAGGGCTATGAAATAGGCAAGTCCTTATTAGAGGAAGATAAAATAGATTTGGCAAAGGAACTTATTGAAAAGGCTAAGGAAAAAAATATAAAATTAATGTTGCCAGTAGATGTAGTAGTTGCAAAGGAATTCAAAAATGACACTGAGTTTAAGGTTGTTAGTATAGATAATATACCAGAAGACATGATGGGATTAGATATTGGAGAAGAAACTATTAAGTTATACTCGGAAGAAATTAAGCAGGGCAAGACCATAGTTTGGAATGGGCCTATGGGAGTATTTGAAATGGAGAACTTTGCTAAGGGTACCATTTCAATTGCGAAAGCAATGGCAGAATCAGAAGGAACTACTATAGTAGGAGGAGGGGACTCTGCATCAGCAGTTGAAAAATCAGGATATGGTCACAAGATGACCCATATATCTACTGGTGGTGGAGCATCATTAGAACTTCTAGAAGGCAAAGTATTGCCAGGAATAGCAGCAATTTCAGAAAAATAATGCACAACTATATATAATGCACAATTCACATCAATCGCATTATTAGAATAAATTTTAAACCGACTCTCCATTCCGAATTTGAAGAAGTATAACCACACGCATAAAATTAGAGCTGCAAACTCGCTGCGCTCAAACAGTGCAGCTCTAAGCAAATTTTTTGCTTAGTGGATACTTCTAGTCAAATTCTCCAAAGTCGAGTCTTGTTTAAAATTTATTCTATGACTAAAGCTCCTTACCAAAACTATTCACTATTACTTATTAATTTTTCACTAGAACTGTGAACTGTGAATTATGAATTACCACAAAGTGTCATCCTGAGCACCAGCGAAGGATCTTCGACCTAAGAGTTCGACATTAGCAACTATTCACTATTAGTTATTCACTAATATAAAATTGTCAATTGTCAACTGTTGTCAATTGACTAAACGGGAGGTAGAAAATGAGGATTCCAATAATAGCAGGAAATTGGAAAATGAATAATACTATTAAAGAGGGATTACAATTAGTAGAAGAAATAAAAGAAGCTAAATTAAATGAAAATGTAGAAGTAGTGGTCTGTGTTCCCTTTATAGGGCTTGCAGAGATTAAAAAGGCCTTAGAGAAGACTAATATTAAGCTAGGAGCCCAAAATATGCATTGGGAAGAAAGTGGGGCCTTTACAGGAGAGATATCACCACTAATGTTAAAGGAAATAGGAGTTGACTATTGTATAATTGGACACTCTGAAAGACGCCAATATTTCAATGAGTTAGATTTTACAGTAAATAAAAAAATAAAATCTGCCCTACTACATGGAATTAAGCCAATAGTCTGTGTAGGGGAAACCTTAGAACAAAGAGAAAGCAATATAGAAAAGGAAGTAGTCAAATCACAAGTACTTACAGCCTTTGAAGACATAGAAGAAAAGGATCTAGAAAATATTGTAATAGCCTATGAACCTATATGGGCCATTGGAACAGGAAAAACAGCATCAGCAGATGATGCAAATGATATGATTGGTTTTATACGAGAGACTATAGGAGAAAAATATGGGGAAGTAAAGGAAAAAATTAGAATACAATATGGCGGTAGTGTAAAACCAAGTAATATTAAGGAACTTATGGAAAAACCAGAAATAGATGGAGCCTTAGTTGGCGGTGCCAGCCTAAAGGCAAAGGATTTTGTAGATATTATTAATTATTAATTGGAGGATAATATGGCTAAAAGACCAGTAATGTTAATAATACTTGATGGCTTTGGTTTAGGTAAAGACTACCCAGGAAATGCAATAAAGCTTGCAAAAACACCAAATATAGATAGGTTAATGGAAGAATATCCAAATACGACCTTAGAGGCAAGTGGTTTAGCAGTAGGCTTACCTGAAGGCCAAATGGGCAATTCTGAAGTGGGACATCTAAATATAGGAGCTGGTAGGATAGTATATCAAGACTTTACTAGGATATCTAAATCCATAAAGGATGGAGATTTCTTTGAAAAAGAAGAATTTCTGCAGGCCATAGGAAATGCCAAGGAGAACAATTCAAAGATCCATCTCATAGGCTTAGTGTCAAAGGGTGGAGTCCATAGCCATATAAGCCATTTGTACGCCCTTTTGGAACTAATGAAAAAACATGATTTCTATAATGTATTCATCCATGTTATATTAGATGGTAGAGATGTATCTCCTACTGCTGGAAAAGAAGATGTAGCTGAATTAATGGAAAAGATCAAGGAAATAGGCGTTGGGAAAATTGCTACAGTTTCAGGTAGATACTATGCCATGGATAGGGATAAAAGATGGGATAGGACTAAGTTAGCCTATGATGCTTATACCCTAGGCATAGGTAATGAAGAAACTGACCCAGTAGTAGCAATTGAAAAATCATATAAAAAAGATGTAACAGATGAATTTGTAATACCAACAGTTATTAAAGAGAATAATAAGCCTCTTGGACTTGTAGATAACAATGATTCCATTATCTTTTTCAACTTTAGACCAGATAGGGCTAGGCAGATTACCAGGGCCTTTGTAGATGAAGAATTTAATGGGTTTAATAGGGATAAAAAGGTCAATACTTTTTATGTGACTATGACTGAATACGATAAGACCATAGAAAATGTATTGGTTGCCTTTAAGGAAGAAATTCCTACTAATACCTTAGGAAAATATATTAGTGAAAAGGGACTCAAACAGCTTAGAATTGCAGAGACAGAGAAATATGCCCATGTAACCTTTTTCTTCAATGGAGGAATCGAGGAACCTTATGAAAACGAAGACAGGGTACTAATCCCATCTCCAAAGGTGGCAACCTACGATTTAAAACCAGAAATGAGTGCCATAGAAGTTAAGGACGAAGTAATCAAGAGATTAAATATGGATAAATACGATTTAATTATCTTAAACTTTGCCAACCCTGATATGGTAGGCCATACAGGGGTGGTAGATGCAGCAGTTAAGGCCATAGAAACGGTAGATAACTGTTTAGGAGAAATCGTAGAGCTTTTAATTGAAAAAGGTGGCAAGGCCTTAATTACTTCTGACCATGGAAATGCAGAGATGTTAATAGATGAAAGGGATGGAAGTCCTATTACATCTCACACTAGCAATAGGGTTCCATTGATATTAGTTGGAGATAAGGATGTAAAGCTGAGACAAGGCATTTTAGCAGACTTGGCTCCAACATTATTGGAGTTATTAGGCCTAGAGAAACCAGAAGAAATGACGGGAAAGTCCTTAATAGTGAAAAGTTAATAGTGAATAGTGAAGAGTGAATAGTAGTATGTGTAAAGGCTTGGGGTACTAGTTGATCAGCTGTGAATTTATTCCCTGTATATCAAAGGTTTGATTTCCTAAACCTGGCAGTATAAGCTTGACACCAATAACTATTCACTATTAACTATTAGTTATTCACTAAATAAAAGAAAGGGAGGAGTTTTTATGAGTATAATAACTGATGTTTATGCAAGAGAAGTACTTGACTCAAGGGGAAATCCTACAGTAGAAGTAGAGGTATGGACTGAAAACGGAGCCTTTGGTAGGGCGCTAGTTCCATCAGGTGCTAGTACAGGAGCATTTGAAGCTGTAGAATTAAGAGATGGAAATAAAGATAGATATTTAGGAAAAGGTGTTATGAAAGCAGTAGAAAATGTCAATACTATTATTGCCGAGGAAATAATTGGCTTAAATGTATTTGACCAAGCTGCCATAGACAGATTGATGATAGAATTAGATGGTACTCCAAATAAAGGGAAATTAGGTGCCAATGCGATCTTAGGGGTATCTCTAGCAGTTGCAAAAGCAGCAGCTGATGAACTAGGTATGCCTTTATACCAATATGTAGGTGGAATTAACTCCAAGACTCTACCTGTTCCTATGATGAACATATTAAACGGTGGAGCCCATGCAGATAACAATGTAGATATACAGGAATTTATGGTAATGCCTGTTGGTGCATTAAACTTTAGAGAAGCATTAAGAATGGGAGCAGAAATATTCCACAGCTTAAAATCAGTACTAAAATCTAAAGGGTTAAATACAGCAGTAGGTGATGAAGGAGGCTTTGCACCAAACTTATCTAGCAATGAGGAAGCCTTAAAAACCATAGTAGAAGCTATAGAAAAAGCTGGATATAAACCAGGTGAAGAAGTAGCCTTAGCCCTAGATGTGGCAGCCACCGAAATGTATGATGAAGAGAAAAAAGTATATAATCTAGCAGGAGAAGGTAGAACTCTTACAGTAGAAGAAATGATAGATTATTATGAGGAATTAGTAAATAAATATCCAATAATATCTATAGAAGACGGCTTAGCAGAAGACGATTGGGAAGGCTGGAAACTCTTAACTGAAAGACTAGGAAAGAGAATCCAATTGGTAGGAGATGACTTATTCGTTACCAATACTGAAAGGCTTAAAAAAGGTATAGAGCTAGGGGTAGCTAACTCTGTATTAGTTAAATTAAATCAAATTGGTACCTTAACAGAAACTTTAGATACTATTGAAATGGCAAAGATAAATGGCTATACTGCAGTTATATCTCATAGATCTGGAGAGACTGAAGATACTACAATTGCGGATTTAGCAGTAGCTACAAATGCAGGTCAAATAAAAACAGGTGCTCCTTCAAGAACTGATAGGGTAGCAAAATACAATCAATTGTTGAGAATAGAGGATGATTTAGGAGAGGAAGCAATATACAAGGGTATTAAGTCTTTTTATAACTTAAAAAAATAGGTGAAAGGGGCATAAATCACTAGTTATAGACTTCAGTCTTACTATTGATTTTATGCTCCTTCTATGATAAAATAGTTATGTTTTATGGGACTAGTAATCATCTATTATATATTCAGGAGGTGTAAGAATGACTACATTTTTTTCAATATTGGTACTTGCGTCAAGTTTATCTCTAATAATTTCCGTAGTGTTGCAAGAAAGCAAAGACGATGGATTGGGAGCATTAGCAGGCGACTCATCAGCTCCATTGTGGGGTAAGACAAGAGGGAAAAGTCGAGAAGATGTACTTAAGAGAATAACAGTTATATCATCTGTTATCTTTTTAATATCCACACTATTTTTAGCAGCTCAATAATACAAAGGAGGAGAAAAAATGGATTTTGCATTAATCTCTGCGCCAATAGTAGGTATATTGGCATTACTATTTGCTTTTTATAAGGCAAGCAGTATTGATAAAGTTAGTCCTGGTAATGACAGGATGAAAGAAATATCAACATACATCCAAGAGGGTGCTATGGCCTTCTTAAAAAGACAATATAGGTCTTTATTTATTTTTGTTGTTGTTTTATTTATCATCTTAACTGTAGCTCCTGGCCTTGGCATTAGTACTGCATTATGCTTTATAGTAGGAGCTTTATTCTCAGTTTTAGCTGGTTATTTTGGAATGAGAGTAGCTACAAAAGCCAATGTAAGAACAGCTAATGCTGCCAGAGAATCTGGTATGACAAAGGCTTTAAATGTTGCCTTTTCAGGTGGATCCGTAATGGGAATGTGTGTAGTAGGACTAGGTATTTTAGGTATAGGCGTTTTATACATGATTTTTAAGGATCCAAATATTGTTACCGGTTTCAGCCTTGGTGCTTCATCTATTGCATTATTTGCAAGAGTAGGTGGAGGTATCTATACAAAGGCAGCAGACGTTGGTGCTGACTTAGTAGGTAAGGTAGAAGCAGGAATTCCTGAAGACGACCCAAGAAACCCAGCTGTAATTGCAGATAACGTTGGAGACAACGTAGGTGACGTTGCAGGTATGGGTGCTGACTTATTCGAGTCCTATGTTGGAGCAATTATTTCAGCTATTACTTTAGGAATTGTTGCACATGGAGAAGCTGGAGTTCAATTTGCCCTTGCTCTTTCATCAGTTGGAATTATAGCTTCAATTATTGGGGTATATTTTGTTAGGGGCGATAAGGACCCACAAAAAGCTTTAAACAATGGAACTCTAGCTAGTTCATTAATCACCATAATAGCAGGATTTTTCTTAAGTAATATGATACTAGAATCATATAAACCATTTATAGCTATCTTATCAGGTCTAGTAGTAGGGCTTATAATAGCTAAAATTACTGAGTATTATACTTCAGGAGATTACAAGCCTGTTCAAAGAATTGCTAAAGAATCAGAAACTGGTTCTTCTACAAATATCATCGGTGGTTTATCTGTTGGTATGATGTCAACAGCAGCTCCATTAGTTGTAATATCCATCGGTATTTTAGTAGCCTACTTTGTATCTGGTGGTGCAACTAATGCTGCAGAAGGCTTATATGGTATAGCATTAGCAGCAGTTGGTATGCTTTCAACAGCGGCTATGACTATAGCAGTAGACGCTTATGGTCCAATAGCAGACAATGCTGGTGGTATAGCTGAAATGTGTGAGTTACCAGACGAAGTTAGAGAAATTAC
>JAAYFT010000048.1 GCA_012728125.1 Tissierellia bacterium
CTATGGCTACTATAAAGACTATTATCTTAACAAATATATCTAAAAAGACAAGGATACTAGCTTTATGGGGAGTAACAGCTTCTCCTATCTCTTCCATAGGGATTTGTTGTTCAGGAATATATGGGGTGAAAAAAATATTTTCTTCCAAGCCCCAGTCTCCTGAAAAGTCTATGTTTCGAGTTAGTAAGTACAGAGGATAGTAGAGGAGCCTTATTAGGCCATCTACAGCATTGGCAAAACCTGACCTAAGGCTTTCAAATACTAAGAAGAAAAAGGCAATGGCCAGAATCATTAAGTATTTTATATTTGTTTTTCTAATCTTTTTAAGATCCATTTTAGTATCTATATGTCTTTGGAGTCTTGCCAATAAGGTTGAAGAGATTAGGTAGATAACCATAAATATTAGGCTATCACTAATGGTCCCAGATAGGTCAATGAATGGTGACCTCATGATTACTAAAAAAACTAATAGACCATATGACAATATCAGCTTTTCTACGTATTCATGATGGTTTCCTCTGAGCAAGGATTTTTTAATGTATACATAGGTTAAGGCCCCTACCACAATATAGAAAAATATGGCTGTTTTACTCCTATAAAACAGCATAGGAAGAAATAGCAGTAGGTAAAAGGCTTCAAATAGTTTTGATTTCCTATAGTTTAATGTAAAAATCAAGGCTACTACAAATGTAAATACAAAGATTAGGCCCATATGGCTTATAGGAGCAAAGGAAGTAAACATTAGTATTATTGAATAGAGAAAGGATATTAAGGATATAAGCTCAAGTATAATTATATCGATCATATTATATACCCCTATATTTAATAATATTTTTGTTTAAGCTATCTAGATACTCATCTTCTAAAGTGATGAGGATCAGCCTGTTTACCGTTTTGCTTAAAGTATTTATAGGCTCAATATAGGTGTCTAAAATCCTAGGTGTAATAATTACAACTGTAGTAAAATTTCCCCTTCTCTTTTCTATTTCCTTTAGGGTGTTTTCAAAGAAGCCAGGCAGTTTATAGGTAATCTTCCCTAGGGTTTCCAAAAAGTTATTAAGGTGGTTTTGACCTAGGCCTGGATGGTAAAAGTGGTTTTTAGGATTAGTAGGCTGGTCAATATAGCCATTGCAGGCAAGCCCATAGGGTATCTTTAGGCCTTCAAACTCTTCCATGATGGCCCTGGCAATAGATATTACCTTTTCTATTAAGTCTTCTTCTACAGGCTTCCAGCTTGGTTTCATGGTTTCAACATTTAAGGCTATGAAAACAGTATTATCCGTAGTGAAGTCAAAGTTCTTTACCATCAGCTTATTATATTTGACAGATGAGGGCCAATGGATAAAGCGTTCAGGCTCATTGCCAGTATATTCCCTTATGCCAATGGTCATCAAGGGATCATCTATTATCCATCTTTTTACAGAGGTGTCTCCATTTAGTGCTCCTATGGGGACAAGGCTTTTTTCCAAGTCCACCTTCTTAGGTAATACTATTACTTCCTCTCCCAATTCTACATGCTTGCTTAGTGACTTAAATCCAGAGAAATCCCCCAACTCTAAAAGGGCTTCTTTTATGAAAAAATGACCCCTTCTCACTGGATTTAATTTATAGGTCCTCTTAACTCTTTGATAGGGCATTATAAAGGTAGTATATATATTTTCGCTTACATGAAAACCTTGGGAAAACCTTTCCTTTATCTTCATAAAGGAAACAGTCAAAAGCTTTCTATTTTCAAGTATAGATGAAACCTCTATTTCCTCTCCTATTTCGTAAACCTTCTTGTTTAATTCCACATAATAGTCTAGGTCTACAAAGCCATAGTTTAAGGAAATCCTGTTGATTATAAAAGTGAAAACTAAAAATCCTATTAAGAACCAAACCATAGTTTCACCTACATTTTTTCCAAAGGAACTTCTACCAATTCAACTAATTCCTTTATAAATTCTATGGAATCTTCTATACTATTTATGCCAGAAGCAATTATCCTATGGTTAAGTACATAGGGTGCCATATATTTTATATCTTCCGGTATTATATAATCCCTGCCATTGATGGCTGCATAGGCTTGAGAGGCCTTAAATAAGGCTATGGACCCCCTTGGGCTTACCCCCAATTGAATATTGTCCTTGTTTCTAGTTTCATTTACTATGTTGACTAAATAATCCATTACATCTTCTTCAATGGTTACTTTAGATACGTTAGCTAATATATAGTCCAAGTCTTCCCTATCTATCACTGCTTCTATATTATCTAAGGGGTTTTTTATATTTTTCCTAATTATTAACTTTTCTTCTTCCTTAGTGGGATAACCTAGTTTAATCCTCATAAAAAACCTATCCAATTGTGCTTCTGGTAATGGAAAAGTACCATAGGATTCAACTGGATTTTGGGTAGCTAATACCATGAAGGGCATATTTAGCTTTCTAGTAACCCCATCTGCTGTAATCTGCTTCTCCTCCATGGCTTCTAAAAGGGCAGATTGGGTCCTAGGTGTAGCCCTATTGATTTCATCAGTAAGGACTACATTGGAAAATAAGGGCCCTTCCCTAAATTGAAAGTCTCCGGTTTTTTGATTGTAAAAATTAATTCCTGTAATATCTGATGGTAGTAGATCTGGTGTAAATTGAATTCGATTAAATGGTAGGTTTAAAGTTTTTGAAAAGGCTTTAATTAACATGGTCTTTCCCATGCCTGGTATATCCTCTAGAAGTACATGGCCTCCTGAAAGAAAGGATATGATGATTAGCTCTATTTCCCTGTCCTTGCCTACTATTACTTTTGATACGTTTTCTACTATTTTCTCTTTAAAATCTGTAAATCTTCTCATAGCTTCCCCCTTTTTGGATTAATTTAACTTAATTATATATTATACAGGGAAGATAACGCAAGTAGAATAAGTTTAAAGGATGCACCTAAGTGCATCCTTATGACTTCAGACCTCTTTCAAAGGCCTTAATATTTACTTCATGTACCCTTTCAGGTAAGAACTTCTTAATCTTGCTTACCCAATCTATATTCTCTAAGCCTAAGGCCTTAACTATAAGTCCTAGCATTACTATATTTTGGGACCTTGGTTCCCCTAATTCTTCTGCAATTGTCCTAGCATTTATGGAAATGACCTTATCTACTTTAGTTTTTAATTCCTCCATGATTCCTTCAGGATATTTTTCAAGGCCAGTTAATACTGGCAATGGCCATATTTCCTCTTCATTTACTATTAGTGTCCCATCCTTCTTCAATTGAGATATATATCTTGCTGCCTCTAGTTTTTCAAAGGCAACCAATACATCTGCATCTCCAGTATTAATAGTTGGTGAATATACCTTATGTCCAAACCTAATTTGAGTAGTTACGCTACCACCTCTTTGGGCCATACCATGGATTTCTGACATTTTAACATCGTAGCCCTCTTCTAATAGGCCTTCAGAAAGTATTTTAGACACTAAAATAGTCCCTTGACCTCCCACACCTACTAATAATAAAGACTTAACCATCTACATCACCTCTCCCCCGAAAGATTCTATAGCATCAAATGGACATACTTGAAGGCATACTGTACAGCCATTACATTGGCTAGTGTCAATACTTACTACATTATCCTTCATGGATATGGCTGGACAACCTATCCTTAAGCAAATTTTACATTTTTTACATTTATCTTGATTTACTTGACAGTATAGACCTTCTCTTCTTCTTTGTACTTCCTTAATTAATGCGCAGGGTTGTTTGGTGATGATTACAAAGGGCTCAGTAGCTTCTAAGGCATCTTTTACTGCCTTAGTGTTCTCTTCCATAATATATGGGTCAATTACCCTAATATTTTCCTCTTTAACTCCCACTGCCTTTACTATGGCCTCTATATCTATTTCTGGTGCCTCCATGCCTTTAATACTCTTTCCTGTACCTGGATTTTCTTGATGGCCTGTCATGGCAGTTATTCTATTGTCTAGGATCACGATGACCATATTGCTTTGATTATATACTGCATTTACAAGGCCAGTCATACCTGAATGGAAGAAGGTAGAATCTCCCACAAATCCAAATACCTTTTTGTTTCTATCTGCCATTTTATTGACCTTATCGAAGCCAATACCAGCAGTAATACCTGCCCCCATACAGATTACGGTATCACCCATGCCAAGGGGTGGCATTGCACCTAAGGTGTAACATCCTATATCTGAGGTAACTACTACTTTATTTTTGTATCTAGATAAGGCATAGAATATACCCCTATGAGGACATCCTGCACATAGGGCTGGAGGTCTTGAAGCTGTTTGTATATCAAGCTTATATGGACTTTCTATCTTTTCTCCTAGTATTTTTTCCCTAATTATTTGAGGGTTTATTTCTCCGCATACTGAGAAGATTTCTTTTCCTATACATTCTATTCCCATGGCCTTTATAAACTGTTCCATATAGGGTTCGTTTTCTTCTATAACGTATAACTTGTCTACGCCTTGGGCAAATTCCCTAATTAGCTTATCTGGTAAAGGCCAGCTAAAGCCTATTTTCAAGTATGATACTGTATCTCCAAATACTTCCTTTGCATGTAAGTAACTAGCACCTGATGTTATAATGCCTATTTTCCTATCATTCCATTCAATCCTATTTAACGGGCTGTTATTTGAATACTCCCTAAGCCTTGGAATCCTTTCTGTTTCCATCTCTACGTGTTTTACTTTAGAATTTGCTGGTACCATTATATACTTCTTAGGGTCTTTTACGTATTCTTTTACACCTACTTCTTCCCTTTCCCCTAATTCAACAACACCTTTACTATGGCAAACCCTTGTGGTCACCTTAAATAATACTGGTGTGTCGTAGGTTTCAGAGATTTCAAAGGCATGCTTTATGAAGTCTTTACACTCTTGGCTGTCTGATGGTTCTACCATGGCTACTTTAGCATGAGGTGCAAATAGTCTATTGTCCTGTTCATTTTGTGAACTGTGCATTCCAGGTTCATCGGCTGTAACTATTACTAATCCTCCGTTTACTCCTTCATAGGCTATTGTAAATAAGGGGTCAGCTGCCACATTTAAGCCTACATGTTTCATGGATACTAAGGCCCTAGCTCCTGCTATAGATGCCCCTGCGGCAACTTCTAAGGCTACCTTTTCATTAGTTGACCATTCTGAGTAGATTTCTTCATATTGTGAAATGTTTTCTAGGATTTCTGTACTTGGTGTTCCTGGATAAGCAGCTGCTACTAAACAGCCTGCTTCATAGGCACCTCTTGCAATAGCTTCATTGCCTGTTAAAAGTTTTTTCATGGGATCCCTCCTAGCTTTATGGTATTGCCATAATTATCAAAGACCTACCTATGGTATTTATTTGTTTTTAGCTAGCTTTTTTTCTTCCTCGTGGCCTTCATCAGTTACCTTGATCTCCCAATGGAAAACAAAATGCAGACCTACCCTCAAACCAGCTATTCCAACTATAACAATTAAATCCTCTATAGTTCTTGTTAGTAAAGTGTGTAGTATTTCTCCAGCAAGTAAAAAACTTAAGCTCATAGACATAGCCTTTGCCAATGTAACTGCTGCTTCTTTGTCTCCTAAATCAAAACCATTTTTAATAAATATATAAAGACTTTTTATTGCACCTAAGAAAATGATAATAACACCTACAGTTTCAATAGCACCAGATATGTAGGGTACTATAGTTTCTAATAAATGCTCAAAAAACAATTCTATCTCTCCCTTTTTCGTATAATTTTATCTTTGGTGTATTAAAGCTAGGGTCTTTGATAATTTGTCATCTATATTTTAACATATATGTAATACAAATTGTAAAATTATTAATTCATATAAAAACTGCTACTATTTAACCAATAGTAGCAGTTTATCAATCCTTAGCTTCACTACTCTTATTTTTAAATATATTTTTCAATATAAAGGAAA
>JAAYFT010000049.1 GCA_012728125.1 Tissierellia bacterium
ATGAAAATATAAAAAGCCTTGATTAGATATAAGCTAATCAAGGCTTTTTATATGTATGGTGGAGGCGGTGGGAGTCGAACCCACGTCCGAAAATATTTCCACAAGAGCTTCTCCGAGTGCAGTCAGTATTTTAACATTCCCTCCACTTGACCCCTACTGACAGGGTTCAAGTTTCAGTAGCTTCATAGATTCCGTCCTTAGCTCAAAGCTTTGCTAAGTGCGGTTCCCCACTAGTTTGGCGCCCTTTCCCAAGCCGTGGGTTACTTGGGTAGGACGAGCAGCTTAACTAAGCTGCTAAAGCGTAATTATCGTTTGCGTTTATTTTTAGTTGCCACTTTTAACGTTGCTTGGCGACAACGACTCGCTACTCCTGCTTCCATATCCCCGTCGAAACCATGTTCGCCCCCATATTAAATTATTGGCATTTTATTATATCAAATTTTTTGTATAATGTCAACTGGCGACCTTAGGCCGCCAGTTACTTATATATATTTCTCTGATGCATGCTGCTTCATCCTTCTCTCTGCATCCCTTTTAGCTATATCTTCTCTTTTATCGTATAGTTTCTTACCCTTAGCCACTGCTAATTCTATCTTCACTAGTCCGTCTTTTATATAAACAGATAGTGGGACTAAAGTGTAACCTTTTTGAGTAGTGGCCACCATTAGCTTTCTGATTTCCCTTTTGTGCAATAATAGTTTTCTCTTCCTTAATGGGTCTACATTGAATATATTGCCCTGCTCATAGGGGCTAATGTGCATATTATTTAAAAAAACTTCACCCTTTTCAATGGAAGCATAACTATCCTTTACATTGACTTTTCCCTGTCTAATAGATTTAACTTCTGTACCAGTAAGGGCTATACCTGCTTCATAAGTTTCCTCTATGAAGTATTCATGTCTTGCTTTTCTATTTGTTGCTACGGTTTTGATGCCATCTTTCTTCATCTTAATCACCATTCTATATTTTTCTGTTATTTAGTTTAACAGATATATAGAAAAGTGTCAATCTACTAAACCAGTTCAAAGTCTATATTTCTCCTTACTACGTCTGCATCTATTACCCTAACCCTGACTATGTCCCCTAATCTAAATATCCTATTGGTCCTCTCTCCAATGATATGATACTTTTCCTCATCGAAATGGTAGTAGTCATCTAGCATACTGGTAAATCGAACTAATCCTTCTATTGTATTCTCCAGTTGTACAAACATACCAAAGTTAGTTAGAGAGGATATTATACCTTCAAACTCATCTCCTATATACCTTGTCATGTATTGGGCCTTCTTCATGTCTTCTACTTCCCTTTCAGCTTCTTCTGCTCTTCTTTCTGTCATGGAAGTATGTTCTGCTATTTCTGGCAGCCTGACTTCTAGGCTCTTTATATATTTACTGTTTAACTTACCCTTTAAATAAGTCTTTATTATTCTATGGATAACCAGGTCTGGATACCTCCTAATAGGTGCTGTAAAATGGCTATAGTACTTAGCTGCCAAGCCAAAATGTATGTCCGGTTCACTACTATATAGGGCTTTTCTCAAGGACCTGAGCATCAAGGTGCTGATCAAGGTTTCTTCCTTGGTACCTTTTATATCGTCTATTAAGCGCTGTAACTCCTTAGGATGTATTTCCTGGCCCTTTAACTTGTATCCGAAGTTGTGGATCAGCTTGCTAAAAGTTTCCATTTTCTCTTCAGATGGCTCTTCATGGATCCTATACAAAAATGGTATTTCTGCCCAGAAGAATTCCTCTGCTATGGTTTCATTGCAAACCAACATGAATTCCTCGATTATCCTATTGGCTATTCGCCTTTCTTCCTTTCTGATTTCTACTGGTATTCCCTTATCATCCAGGATAATCTTTGTTTCTGGGAATTCAAAGTCTATGCTGCCCCTTTTCCTTCTTCTTTCATATAGTATATGGCAAAGTTCTTCCATTAGTTTTAGATCATCAGCCACTTTTGCAAGTTTTTCTTTTGCTGCTTCATCGTCATTTTCTAAGAAATCGGAAACATCATCGTATACAAGTCTCTGCTTACTGTTGATTACCCCTTCCACTATTTTATGGCTAACTACCTTGCCCTTTTTATCTATTTCCATGAAAACAGACAGTGTAAGCCTATCTACATTGGGGTTTAAAGAGCATATCCCATTAGATAGTTCCTTAGGCAGCATTGGTATTACCCTGTCTAATAGATATACTGAGTTTCCTCTTTCCAATGCCTCTTTGTCTAGGACTGATCTTTCCTTTACATAATGGGCAACGTCTGCTATATGGACTCCTAGATAGTAATTTCCATTTTCCAGCTTCTCGATAGATACAGCATCGTCTATATCCTTGGCATCTATTCCATCTATGGTGAAGGTATTTAAATGTCTTAAATCTACTCTTCTCTTTATTTCTTCAGGCTCTACCTCTTGTTCTATGGCCCTTGCTGCCTCCTGCACTGTAATTGGAAATTCCTCAGGTAATCCATATTGCCTGATAATAGATAATATATCTGTACCCTTTTCATCCAAATATCCTAATACTTCCACAACTCGTCCTTCTGGATTTCGTCTAGGTTCTGGATAGGAGGTTATTTCCACAACTACCTTTTGATTTGTTTTAGCATTTAAGGTATAGGCTTTAGGTATGAAGATATCGTACCCGATTCTGGAGTCATCAGGAACTACGAAACCAAAGTTTCTATTGTCTTCGAAGGTACCTACTATTACCTTTTTGCTCCTTTCTAGGATCCTTATGACTTCTCCTTCTTCTCTTTTCCCGAATTCATTTCTCCTAGTGATATTTACTATTACCCTATCACCGTGCATAGCACCATTCATATTTTCTGCAGGTATAAACACGTCATCCCTGGTCTTATCCTTGGGGATTAAAAATCCAAATCCCCTTTGATGGCCTTCAATGGTTCCAACTACTAGATAATCATTGTCTATTAAGGCATATTTTTCATTATTTGTTTTGAAGATTAATCCTTCGCTTTCTAGGCTATCTAATACTTTATAAAAATCTTTTATATCCTTCCTATCTATATCAAAAAAAACCGCCAATTCTTCTTTTAACATAGGCTTATACTTCTTTGTTTCCATCAATTCAATTATTTTTTCTCTTATACTCATCCCTATTCATTCCCTTCTCTAAACTTATTCTACTTTAGTATTTACCCTTTTTTAGAAATTAATCCCAAAATCCTATATTAATACACAACAAAACAGAGGTAAGTTTTGAACTTACCTCTACTTGACCTTGGCACCAAATTGGGTTCTGTTTAATAGGTTTGCTTCATAGGAATAAGAATTCTTCTTTTTCTCTTCATGAACTATAATTGCTATATTTATTAACTCATCAATTAATTTACTAATGGAATAACCTTTACCTTCCCATAGATAAAAGGATATGGAGCCAGGTAAAGTGTTTATTTCATTTATATATACCTTGTTATTCTTATCTAATAAAAAGTCTATTCTAGAAACTCCCTTTGCATCTATGGTCTTAAAGGCCAGTTTTGCTAATTCTTCTATTTCTTCCCTAACCTTATCGTCTATTTCTGCTGGTATCCTTCTTCTTTCACTGGCGCCCTTACCTTTAGCGTTTGATTTTACATATTTATCTTCAAAGGTTAATATTTCTTTCCAACCGATAGGCTCCTCACATAGGGAAGTAATTAATTCGTCATCATATCCCATAACTGCACAGTTGATTTCCCTCGGTTCTTCAACTGCCTTTTCTACTATTATCTTTCTATCATATCTAATGGCAACTTCTATGGCTTCTATTAGCCCATCCATGTCCTTTGCCTTTGATATACCTATACTTGAACCTAGGTTGGCTGGTTTTACAAATAAGGGATAGGAAAGTTTTTCTTCTATTCTGTTTATTACTTCTTCCCTACTATTTATCCATTTGCTCCTATAGAACCATGTATAGTCTACTATTGGTAGATTATTGGCCTTGTAGACATCCTTCATAAGTATTTTATCCATCCCTACAGCAGAACCTAAGACTCCACAGCCTACATAGGGTATATCCATTAGCTCAAATATTCCTTGTACTGTACCATCTTCTCCGTTCATACCATGAAATGCAGGAAAGGCTATATCAATCCTATCTAAGATTTTTTTCTTGAATAAGCCTGTTAACCTGGGGCTTACATAAATATTATTATCACCATAGTTATGGGAAAGAACTATTTCTTGTGCATCTTTAAAGTTGTTTTCTTTATAATTTTTGAATTCCATCAGACTATTTCCAGTTAACCATTTCCCTTCTTTGTTTACATATATGGGGATAACATTGTATTTTGTCTTGTCCATATTCTCTATTATTTGCATACCTGTAATTATTGAAACTTCATGTTCAACACTTCGTCCACCAAAAAGTACAGCCACTTTTTTCATAAGCTACACCTCCTTATTATTCATTATAGTTATCAGGTAAATCGTTTTCAAACAAAATAACGTCCTTAGGTCTGGCTATTTTTTGAATACATGCTGTTGCTTCATCTAAGTTGTTTACAATAAATATGTTATCTTCATTATAATTTACTTCCATTAAGCCTTCATATATTGGCCTTGTTCTTTTCTCTCCTACTAAAATAACATAGTCACAAACCTTCCCAATATTCTCTCCCAATTCTCTATTGGCTTCTTCTTCCATAGCCCCTAGTTCTACCATGCCAGGGGTTACTATTATCTTTCTTCCTTCTTTGAATTGAGATAATACTTCTAAGGCAGCCTTGGCTCCAATTGGATTAGAATTAAAGGCATCATCGATGATTATTATACCTGTACCTGGGTTTATTATATTTAATCTGTGGGGAATTGGTTCTATTTTTTCTATTCCCCTTTTTATCTCTTCTAGGGATAAGCCTAAAATTTTGGCCACTGCCACTCCTGCTAGTATATTGTATATATTGTGCTTACCAAGTAGTTTTGTTGTACACCTAATGGAATTACCTTCTTTGTCCTTAATAGTAAATGTGGATCCAAATTCAGAAACCTCAATATCTTCTGCATATAAATCTAGATTTTCCACTTCTTCTAAGCCATATAGGATTTTTTCTTTAAAGGTTTTATCGGCTAATTTTCTTATATATTCATTGTCATAATTGAATATGGCTATGCCGTCTGTTGGTAATTCTTCTACCAGCTCATATTTGGTCTTCATTATATTGTCCATATTCTTAAAGGTTTCCAAATGAGTTGGCCCTATGGATGTGATTACTCCTATTTTAGGCATTACTAATTTTCCTACTTCTTTTATATCTCCTATATTTCTTGCTCCTAATTCAGCAATGAATATTTCATGATCATCAGCCAAATCGTTGTTGATTACCTTAGATAATCCCATAGGTGTATTATAGGATTCTGGAGTATTCAATACCTTATATTTTTCTCCCAAAATGGTTCCAACGATAAACTTAGTGCTGGTCTTTCCAAAGCTACCAGTAATACCTACAACAGTTAAATCAGGTCTAGACTTTATTTTCTCTTGAGCTTGTTTATAGAAACCTAAGTTGATCCGATTTTCCACTGGTAGAATAGAATTATTTGCTATTAACATAAAGAAGGCTTGTAGAAAATATAAAAGTCCAAGTATTACAATATATACTAATAGTGCGAAAACAGTGAAATAAATTGAAGCAGATGGATTTGTTACAAAGTTTCTCATTTTTAAAACAAATAAAGTAATCAATATTATATTTATTCCTAAATTAGTTCCATATAATCTTTTTGCCCTATTAGTAAATACTAAGGGTTTTTTGACTTCTCCCTTGTCTATTTTTAATGAAAAAGCTTTTTTCCTATTGTTGTATATCCATTTTTGGAATTGTAGGGAATTATAGCCCTCTAATTGAAGCATATGTAAAAAGTATTTTGATTTCTGTCCTATTAAAATTATTGCAATTATGGCGATTATTAAACTTAAGATAAACAAAATAATCCCTCCACTTATTCAATGCACAGTGCACAATGCACAATATTAACCAATGCAAAATTATCAATGTACAGTTCACAATTGTTTAAGTCAAACCTGGAGGTCAAATATCCCATTTGTTTGACCTAAGTAATTGTAAATTATGAGTTATTAATTATTATTTGGAGAAGATTGTGAATTGTGAACTGTGAATTGTGAATTGATCATTACTGCTCATTATATTTCAAAAAATGTCTCAAAACCACTGTAAACCGTTGGTATTCATCTAAGTAAGAATAATGTCCTGCTCCTTCAAATACTACTAAGCCTGCATCCCCTATTTCCTTCTCCATTGTCTTTCCCATATATAAGGGAGTAGCTGTATCCTCATCTCCCCATATTAGTAAAGTGGGAGCTTTAATCTTTCTTAACAGAGGAAATAGATCTTCATTTACTACTGTAACTAAGATCCTTCTCATTACTCCTGAAGCTTCTCTATAGTCTGTTGAACCAAATTTTTTGTAGAACTTTTCTAGCCTTTCTTCATCTTTTAACCAAAAGAATAAATTCTTATATAAAAATCTCAAGGTTTTAAAACTATGTACTTTTACGTAATATTTGGGTCCCCTTTTAGGGATTAAGCCTGCACTGTTTATAAGTACAATTTTATCAATTAATTCAGGGTATTTGCTGCCTAGTATGATGGACAATTTCCCACCAAAGGAATGTCCAATTAAAGTTACCTTATTTATTTCCATATTTTCCATATATTTTTTAACTATATCTGCATATTGAAAGGAGTCTATAGGTTCCTTTGGTTGAGAACTCTCTCCAAATCCAGGTAAGTCTAGTGCATGGACTTTAAACTTATCTTTAAGTATATTTACAATAGGCATAATGGTATTAATATTTGCACCCCATCCATGGAGTACAAGTATATCTTTTCCATTGCCCTCTACTATGTAGTTTAAGCTTAAGCCATCAATATCCATTATCATAACTACCCCTACCCTTATATATAATTATGCCCTTGACTATAAGATTATATCATATCATAGTGAATTATGACAGTAGAAAGAAAAAATCCCTCTAATGAGGGATTTTATTAAAATAGTATTCCGTTTCCGAAAAGTCCTGCAAATACTAACGATACAATAGTCATTAGTTTAATTAATATATTTAATGAAGGACCTGAAGTATCCTTAAATGGGTCACCTACAGTGTCTCCAGTAACTGCTGCTTTATGAGCTTCGCTACCTTTTCCACCGTGATTTCCTTCTTCTATATATTTCTTAGCATTATCCCATGCTCCACCAGCATTGGACATGAATATAGCCATAAGTACACCTGTTACTAAAGCTCCTGCTAATAATCCTCCAAGAGCTTCTGCTCCTAGTAGGATACCTACTAATACTGGTGCTACTACTGCTAATAATCCTGGAATTATCATCTCTTTAAGAGCAGCTTTTGTACTAATATCTACACATTTAGCATATTCAGGAGTTGCTTTACCTTCCATAATTCCTGGAATTTCTCTAAATTGTCTTCTTACTTCTTCTATCATGTAGGAAGCTGCCTTGCCAACTGCATCCATAGTCATAGCTGAGAATAGGAATGGTAACATACCACCTATAAATGTACCTGCTATAACTGTTGGTGAAGTTAAGTCGATACCTGTTAATCCTACTACTTGAGTATAGGAAGCAAATAAGGCTAAGGCTGTAAGAGCTGCTGAACCTATAGCAAATCCTTTACCTATAGCAGCTGTAGTATTACCAACAGAGTCAAGTTTATCAGTAATTTCTCTAACTTCGTCTGGTAACTCACACATTTCAGCTATACCACCAGCATTGTCTGCTATTGGACCATAAGCGTCTACTGCTATAGTCATAGCCGCTGTTGAAAGCATACCAACTGCTGCTA
>JAAYFT010000050.1 GCA_012728125.1 Tissierellia bacterium
GCCCATACTAAAGGTCTTTGTTTTAACAATTCTGCCTTAGCTTCTTCTAGTTCATCAATATTTCTACTATTTAAGGAATATCCTAGTTTTAATAGGGCTACTGCAATAGTATCTCTTTGGCTATTTAACATTATGATCTGGTCCTTATACTTCTCATTCCATAAAATATCCCAACTGTCTACTACATCATCAACCATAGTCTTATTGTAAACTATGCCTACAGTTCCCCACATATAGGGTACTGAGTATTCATTATTAGGGTCATAGTCTAAATTCATGAAATCTTCATCTATATTTTTAATGTTAGGTATATTGTTCATATCTATCTTTGCCAACATACCTTCCCTGATCATTCTTTCAATCATGTAGTCTGACGGGAATATGACATCGAAACTTTCTCCGCCTTGTTTTAGTTTTACATACAAGTCTTCATTAGTTGCAAAGGTGCTATAGTTAACTTTTATTCCATATTCTTTCTCAAAATCTTCAAGGACTGATTCGTCAATGTAATCTCCCCAGTTGTAAACATTGATGCTGGGCTTCTTTTCACCACAGCCTGCCAGTACAGTAACCATCATTGTGAGAATCAAAGCTAATACAATAAGTCTATTTCTCATCGGACCTCTCCTTTCTCAATTTCATTTTTTTCAGTTCTCTTATATATTATTAACAACATTATCATCAAGCCTACAAACATTAGAGTAGATAATGCATTTATGACAGGATTTATACCTCTTCTTGTCATGGAAAATATCTCTATACTTAAGTTTGATACACCCTTACCTGTATTAAAGAAGGATATAACAAAGTCATCTACTGATAGGGTAAAGGCTATTAAAGCACCTGTTATGATACCAGGCATAATCTCAGGTATTACAACCTTTCTAAGGGCATAAAAGGGTGTTGCCCCTAAGTCCATGGCCGCTTCTGCCAAGTGCTTATTCATCTGCTTTAGTTTTGGCAGGACCGACAATATGACATAGGGCACACAAAAGGTTATATGGGACAACAACATAGTAGTAAATCCAAAGTCAAGCCTTAAAAATCTAAACAAAACCATCAATGAAACTGCCGTTACTATATCTGGATTTAATACAGGCAAATAGTTTAAATTTAAGACTATTTTTTTACTAATACCTGGCATGTTTGAAATACCAATAGCAGCAAAAGTACCTATAATAGTAGATATTATTGCAGAGAGTACTGCTATGAGTATAGTATAATACAATGCTTTTAATATATTGGCATCTTGAAATAATTCAATATACCATTTTAGAGTAAATCCTGCCCATACACCACGGGATTTGGAATTATTGAAGGAGAAGACTATTAATACAATAATAGGTGCATATAAAAATAGGAATATTAAAAATGTATATAGTCTTTTTATACCTTTGTTTACCATAGTCCTCCCCCTCCTCCTTCCTTATCCTTGTCAAATTTAGAAGTTAAAGCCATGGTTATTAATATAAATATCATAAGAATAATAGACATGGATGAGCCAAAATGCCAATCTCCAGTCCACCTAAATTGTTGTTCTATTAGGTTACCGATTAAATTGTATTTGTTGCCTCCCAGTAAGGAGGAAATAATAAAGGTACTTACTGCTGGTATAAAAACCATGGTGATACCGGTCATGATTCCAGGAATGCTCAATGGAAAAATAACCTTGGAAAAAACAGTTGTCTTATTGGCACCTAAGTCTTCAGCAGCCTCTATTAAATTCTTATCTATTTTAACCAGTACAGAATATATTGGTAATACCATAAAGGGCAAAAAATTATAAACCATACCTAATAAAACCGCTTTATCATTATAGATTAAATCTAGTGGTTGGAAACCTATCTTAGTTATAATCGTATTTATAAGTCCGTTTCTACCTAATAGGGTTAGCCATGCATAGGTTCTTAATAAGAAGTTCATCCACATGGGTATTACGAACATTAAAATCATTACATTCCTTTTTCTAACCTTTTCCTTTGCTATGATATAGGCTGCTGGATATCCTAAAATTAGACAAAGAATAGTGGATATTAAGGCTAAATTTACAGACCTTCCTAGAACTTTCAAATAAATTGGGGTGAAAAATCTTTTAAAATTGTCTAAACTAAACTTAAATGCTGATAGATTTTGACTATCTCCAGTTGTAAAGGCAAAATATAGTATTAGCAATAAGGGAATTACTATAAATATGCCTAACCAGATGACATAGGGGTAGGCAGTTTTTCTCATCTTCACTCTTCTCTCACCTTCTTCATAATATGAATGTTCTCAGGCAATACTGTCATCCCGATTTCTGTTCCTACAGGTTTCATTATGGTAGAATGTATCATCCAGTCAAAATCTTTGGATTTTACTATCATTTCATAGTGAACTCCCTTAAAGGTAACGGATTCTACTATACCCTTGAGTTCTCCTTTATCAACTGGCACTATTTCAAGGTCTTCTGGCCTAATGACTACGTCTACGTCTTCTTTATTTTCAAAACCCTTATCTACGCATTTAAACTTTTTACCTGAAAATTCAACTACATAATCTTCATGCATTATCCCATCTATTATGTTGCTTTCGCCTATAAACTTGGCTACAAAGGCATTTTTAGGTTCATTGTATATATCTACAGGAGTGCCTATTTGCTGAATTATACCTTTATCCATAACCACTATGGTGTCGGACATGGTCAAGGCTTCCTCTTGGTCGTGGGTTACATATATAAAGGTAATGCCTACTCTTTTTTGCATATTCTTTAACTCAATCTGCATATCTTTCCTAAGTTTCAAGTCTAAGGCTCCTAAGGGTTCATCTAATAAAAGTACCTTAGGCTCATTTACCAAAGCCCTGGCTATGGCTATTCTCTGCTGTTGTCCACCACTTAGTGAGTCTATGCTTCTTCTCTCAAAACCTTGAAGGTTTACTAGCCTTAACATCTCCTTTACCCTACTATCAATTTCATCCTTAGGTAGTTTCTTGATCTTTAATCCAAAGGCTATATTATCGTACACATCTAAGTGAGGGAAAAGAGCATATTTTTGAAATACTGTGTTGATTTGTCTTTTATATGGTGGAACGTTAGTTATATCCTTACCTTCAAATAATACCTTTCCCTGTGTTGGTTCCTCAAATCCTCCTATAATTCGAAGGGTAGTAGTTTTACCACATCCACTGGGTCCTAATAGTGTCAAAAATTCGTTTTCCTTAATGTACAAATTCAAATTGTCTAATACTGTAAGTCCATCATATTCCTTTGTAATATTTACTAATTCTATTGTATGCATTTCACTACCCCCTAACTTAAAAACTTGGTGGTGTACTCACCCAAATAACAGTTGCCTTAGTCTTACCCTCATTAGCTATATAGTGATTAGAGTTGGCCTTAAAGTAAAAACTCTCTCCTTTTCTAACCTTGTGTTTTTCCCTTCCTAAATAGATATAAATACTGCCCGTTAGAACATATCCAAATTCTTCACCTTCATGGGGTGAATCCTCTTTAGACTTACCACCTGGCTCTAATTCTATTAGAATGGGCTCCATCTTATTTTTTTGGGCATTAGGAACAATCCATTTTAATGTGTATCCTAATTCTTCATTTTCCGTTTCAAAGGCATCATCCTTTGAGAAGACTATCTTTTCTTCTACGGTTTCATTAAAAAATTCCTGTAGATTAGTACCTAAACCTTCCAAAATATCTACCAAGGTCGCAATAGAAGGAGATGTTAAATCTCTTTCCAGTTGAGAAATAAAGCCTTTAGTTAGCTCAGTTCTTTCAGCTAATTCTTCTTGTGTAAGAGAATTCTGTATCCTTAACCTACGAATTTTTTCTCCAATCTTCATAAGCCACCTCCTTAAAATTATTGGTAATCTTAAGCGATTTTATAAATCATTGTGCTGTTTCTTTCATTTCAAGTTTATATAGTCATTATTCAATATATATTAAGAAATTAGTTTATAATTACTAAACTTTTATTCTGACTATCATATTATAGTAAGATATAATGCAAAAGTCAATAGTTTTTTTATTTTTTTAAATTGGTTTGTGACATTGGATTTAACAGGCTTACATCGAATAATCCAAAAGTAAAAGTTTAATATATTAAAAATTTAATAATTGTTTAGTGTTAATCCAAAAAATACTATAAAAACGTCAAAAAATTTAAAAAGATTGGTCATATTACCAATCTTTTTCCATCTACTTGTATCCAATAATTAACCATTATTCTATTATAGTAACTTTCATATTTTCTATGGCCTTATGAACTAGCAAATCAACTTCCAATAGTTCTTCTGACTTTAGAATATCCTCCAGCCTTGGTTTAGTAACTGGATGCTTTGGTAAAAATACTGTACAACAATCTTCATAGGGTAATATAGATGTTTCAAAGGTTTCAATATCCTTTGCTATCTCTACAATGTCTACCTTATCAAGTCCAATTAAAGGGCGGAAAACTGGAAGATTCACTGCTGCATTGGTTACGCTAAGGCTTTGAATAGTTTGACTTGCTACTTGGCCCAAAGACTCTCCAGTAATAAGGCCATCAATCCCTTCCCTTAATGCAATTTTCTCTGCAATTTTCATCATGAACCTTCTTGACAATATTGTCATTTCATTTTCCTTACATTTTGCATTTATTTCCTTTTGGATTTCCAATATATTTACACTAAACATTTTTATCTTGCCAGTGTATCTGGATAGGATAGAAGCCAGTTCCTTTACCTTTTCCTCAGATCTTTCACTGGTAAAAGGATAGGAGTGATAATGGACAGCAGATATCTCCACTCCCCTTTTTGCCATCATAAATCCTGCCACTGGACTATCTATACCACCTGATAAAAGTAAAAGGGCTTTTCCATTGGTACCTACAGGTAGACCCCCATAGCCTTTTATCCTATCTGTGTATACATAGGCTTTTTGCTTAATATCTATATATAAAAAGGTATCAGGCTTGTGAACATCTACTTTTAGGTCAGGGAAGTTTTTCAGTATGACTCCTCCCATTTGTCTAGATAGGTCTGGTGATTTAATAGGAAAAGTCTTGTCTGCTCTATTGGTTTCAACTTTAAATGTCTTTATATCCTTAGTATTAGTTTTTTCTTTCATAATCTCAATAGAAGCCTTTTCTATGTCCTCTATGTTCTTTTCAGTTCTGATACATGGACTTATATTTACTAAACCAAAAACTTTCCTAAGCCTATTAATTATCTGGGAAAAATCTTCTTCATTGGCCTCAATATATAATTTTCCTTGCTCCTTATATATCCTGTTAAAGCCTATATCCTTAATTGCCCGTTTTATATTGCTTATTAACTGGTCTTCGAAATACCTTCTATTTAAACCCTTAAGGGCCAATTCTCCGTAGCTTACTGATATTACCTTATCCACCAAATCACCTCATAATTATTTGTCTAATCTCTCTTACTGATTCCTTTAATACGTCTATTGTGTAATCCATATCTTCCATAGTATTTTCATATGAGAAACAAAACCTTATAGCCCCTTGGATTTCCTCATCTTTTAAACCTATACTTTTTAGTACATGACTCTTGTCTGTCCCCCTAGATGAACAGGCTGAAGTCGTTGAAACATAAATATCCTTGTCTTCTAAATAATGCAATAGGACTTCTCCCCTCACATGCCTAAAGGAAATATTTAAAATGTAAGGAGAAGACATGTTATCTAGACTAGTATTTAATCTAATATCTTCTATTTCTGCCTTTAGCCTATTGGCGAAATACTCTTTAAGCCTAAATACATGTTTTCTTTCTTCATTATAATTTTTTGCCATTATCCTAACTGCTTCTCCAAAGCCAATAATTCCAGGCAAGTTTTCTGTTCCTGATCTTAAGCCTCTTTCTTGATTTCCACCAAATATTATTGGAGAAATAACATGTTTTTTATCTATAAACAAGCCACCTATTCCCTTTGGCCCATGGATTTTGTGGCTGCTAAAGGAATAGGAATCTATACCTGAAGCTTTTAATGAAATATCAATTTTACCAAAGCCTTGAATTCCATCTACATGGAATAATGTATTAGGATTTATTTCCTTGATAATACTCTTTATCTGAGAAATAGGTTGTATGGAACCAATTTCATTGTTTACATGCATAACAGAGACTAAAATCGTATCATCTCTAATGGAACTCTTTAGTTCATCTAAGGATATATAACCATAATCATCTACATTTAAATAGGTAACTTCAAAATTATTTTTTTCATAATACTTCATTATGTTCAGTACAGAAGGATGTTCAATTTTTGTTGTAACTATATGTTTTCCCCTTCTAGCCATCTTGTTTACAAAACTTTGAATGGCAATATTGTTACTTTCTGTACCTCCTGAAGTAAAATATATTTCATTACTATCCACATTTAGAAATTCGGCTATATATCCCCGGGCTTCTTTTACTCGCTTTTCAGCCTTCATACCAAGCCTATGAAGAGATGATGGATTCCCAAAGTCATCCATCATACTCTCATACATTGCTTTTACAACTTCTTCCCTTGGTTTTGTCGTTGCACAATTATCTAAATAAATCAAATACTAACACCTCTTATTTCTAATATCCCAAATCCTCATTTACTAAATATACATGAACTTGACATGAGTTTGGATTTCTGTGTATTATGGTTTCAACCCTACAGATCCTCTGTGGTGTATTACAATCATTACATTTTCCAGTAATAGCACATGGAGTACTTAAATTTAATCTTTTAGCGTTTAAAGGAGCTGCAATATTTCTTATTCTTTCCCTAGCTTCTTCATAGTCCTTACAAACCTTATTTTTCCCAACTATTACATAAACATTCTTATGGCCAAAAATCATTCCAGCCACCCTATTGCCTGTCCCATCCATATTCACAAGTTTTCCATCCATAGTTATGGCATTTGTACTTGTTAAATAGTTGTCTGTATCTATGGCTTTTTGAAGTGGAGATTCTACGTCTTTCCTCCAGTGCCAAATAACTTCGTTACCTCTGTTTTTCAAATCCTCATAAATCCCCATTTCTTGTAATGTCATAGATCCACCTAAGGCAACTGTTTCATCTACTTTTATTTCTTTCAAAAGTTCTTCCTTTGCTTCTACCCCATTTTCAAATATTTTAACTAAAAATCCATGTTTTTCTAAGACTTGTTTTAGCTCTTGAAATTTCTTTTCCATCTTATTTCCCCCTAAACATTATTCTCTATTACATTATATATGATTTGCAGTCTAGATTAAAGAGTAACATAAAGATTATGGTAGAATAAGGATGTAGTTTTTTGTCTAAAAAAATAATTTTTTTGAAAAAAAGTCTTGCATATTTTGTCGAAGTTTGCTATACTTTAATAGTGGTTATCCCCCTGGTAACCTCAAATAAGATCTCTATTCCCAATACCCCTTTTGAACGGTTTTTACATCCGTAAGGATGAAGACTCCAATTTTTAATTGGAGTCTCTTTTCTTTTTTGTATTTATTGTCTTAAATGTGTTATATTTAAAGTAACAATACTTTTGGAGGTCTGCATATGGAAAAGAACAAAGTAGCTATTATTTTTACTGGCGGTACCATATCTATGAAAGTAGATCCTAGAATCCATGCTGCTATTCCTGCATTGAGTTCTGAGGAAATCATTAGTATGGTTACTAATATTGAAAAATTTGCTCAAATTGAGCTTATCAACTACTCAAACCTACCAAGTCCACATATTACTCCTAGTATGATGATGGAAATTGCCTCTTTAGTCAAGGAAACTATCATAAGAGATGATATAATAGGAGTAATAGTAACCCACGGTACTGATACCTTAGAGGAAACTGCCTATCTACTAGATTTAGTTACTAATTCAGAAAAGCCTATTGTTGTAGTTGGTGCCATGAGAAATAGTTCTGAACTAGGCTATGATGGTTCCAGTAACCTTTCAGCTGCCATATGTACTGCCATATCCCCTAAATCTAAAAACAAGGGAGTATTGGTGGTAATGAATAATGAGGTCAATGCAGCAAAGGAAGTAACCAAGACCAATACCTTGTCCTTAGATACTTTTAAATCTCCGGAGTTTGGTCCTTTAGGCATTGTAGATAATGATGAGGTTATATATTATAGGGATATAGTTTCTCGACAATTTATAGAGACTAACCGAATGGAAGAAAAAGTAGGACTTATAAAGTCTGTACCTGGCATGGAATCTGATATTATAGATTTCTATATAGACTCAAATTATAAGGGGATTGTTATTGAGGCCTTAGGTAGGGGAAACCTTCCTCCAGCCATGGTTCCAGGAATAAAGAAGGCCATTGGCAAAAATATACCTGTAGTAATGGTGTCCAGGTGTCCAACAGGTAGAGTTTTAGATACATATGGATACGAAGGTGGAGGAAAGCATTTAAGAGAACTAGGTGTGATTTTCGGTGGAAACTTGCCTGGACAAAAAATTAGAATTAAGCTAATGCTGGCCCTAGGCCTGACAAATGATATGGAAAAAATAAAAGAGATTATAGAACTTAATACTTTATAATAAAGACAAAATATCAAGTAGCTTATGTTACTTGATATTTTGTGTTTTTTGGTGGTTATTTAGGGTTCTTCTGTAATTACCCCTACTTCTCCATGCTAGATAATCCTCAATATTATATATACTTGCTTCTAAAGCTTTAATCCTATCTTCCAATTCTTCAATTTTTTCCCTTAAGGGCTGTAGAATTTCATTTGGGTCTTTTTTTTTATAGGAATCTCTACTGCCTTGTTTGTTGGACCAAAGCCTAAGAATTTTATTTTTGGATATATGCTGCCAAAAGAATAGTCAAAGTGGATTTTCTCATCTTTTATCGTGGATGCATATTTATATCTAATAAAGTCTATTTTTTTTGTTTCATTCCACATATAAATAGGGCCCCAAGACAGACCATTATCCTTGCTACTTCTACTAAATAACTTATCAAGCTCTAGCCATACTATCCACAATTCATTTTTATAATATATTATACTTGGATGGGATGGCCCCCCTTCATTGGAGATAAACTTTTCCATAGTTTTTTCATATATCCCATCCCTTTGGTCAAATCTAATATAGCTTGCTATTAAGTTTCCATCTATATATTGACAAAAGCTTAAATGAATAGATCCATCTACAATCAAGGCGTCTAAAAATAGCTTTTCATTTTCTCCTTCTACCAGCTGAGTTGAGTCACTCCATTGTAATTCCTTAGTATTAAAGTCTTTAAGTACAATACTATAATCATCAGTATAGTAGACTAATATTAGTTTCTCATCCTCAACAATTGATTTCATTGGGTTTATAACTTTTTTAATTTTGATCTCGTCTACGATAAAATCCTTCCATATATTTCCATCGTAAAAATGATGGTATATCAAATATTTATTGTCATTTGCCTTTATAGTGTATAAGATATGGATAAACTTGTCTTGGACTTCTAAGCCTAGGTTAAATACTTCAGATAGGCCTTTCTGTGTAAGACATATTTCTTTCTTCTCCTTATCATTTATTACATTTAATATTAGGTGGCCCTCAATGTTTTGATATAGGATGTAAATATTATCTTGTGGCCCCAGAGCTACATCATATTCCTCTAAAACTTCAGTGGTCAATACTTCCCTATTGTCTTTTTCATACTGAGATATCCATTCTAGAAAAATATTTCTTTTGAATTTCCTTACTAGGACTAGGTCTTGTTGGTCTATTCTCCCTATAACCCATTTATCGGTAAAAAAAGTCATTTAAACACCCTTCCCTTTCTAATCTGGAATACTCCTTAAATAATAAATATTAAGTCTATGCTACTTATATTACTGTTTTTAATTAGTAACAAAATAGTAGACAACAGAATATATTATGAGTGAGAAGTAATACAATATTTTTTGAAGGGAGGAAAATCAATGACTTCAAATATATTGCCAGAGGATATTCAAGATTTTGGAGATAGATGTTGTGTTGGTACTACAGGCTGTGAGTGGGATGGTACTTTAAGAAGAGTAGTTGCTGAACCAGTATTTGTACAAAAGGTTTATGATGCTACTGTTGTTAACCTTCAAGCCCTAAGTACTGTAAATAATGTCAGATTTACTCCAAATCTACCTCGTGGTTCAAGAATAGTTAGGATAGAAGACATTAGATGTAGAAAGTTCTTCAATCCTAGAAACATCAATGACCCTCGCAACTTAGAAATTGATCCTGAAACTATCCTTTCTGGTGGAGAGTTTGTAAAAGACGAGAAAGGAAATTTTGTAGAAGTAGTAGGACCAGACGGACTTAGAAATCAAAAGCTAATCTTTGCTGACACTAGTGAGTGTGACGATAGAGGAAGAGGTACTCCAGTATTTGGAACACAAAGAATATTTTTGAGAGGAAATGTATTTATAGAACTTGACGTAATAATAGTAGATTCCAGAGGAAGAAGAAGTAGAGTTACTTTAACTAGCAATGTTCCTATTGCTCCAACAAGTGCACCATTGGTATTAACAAACTTCTTTGAACTATGTATACCTTCTGTCTTTGATTCAGCATTTTTCCCAAGATTTGCAGAGTTCTGCAACCTATCATGTGAAACTAGGTTGGCAACAAACAGTATTTCAAGAGACATAAGCATCAACCCAGAAACTGGAGAAGTCAGAGTAGATTTAATCATTGCTCTTTGTATCACCTGTGAAAAGAAAATAGTAGTCCCTGTTCAATTATGCGTGCTTTCCACAGGCTTTACCCAAATATCTCCAGATATTTCGCCAATTTGTTCAACATTCCCAACCTTATTCCCAAGACAAATTGATGAAGACAGCGTAGGTGGAATTGATGATCCTGGAAGACCTAAAAGGCCAAGAAGAGACGATATTAGGGGATTAAGTTTAGAAGAAATGTATGAGGATGAAATAGAAGAAGAATTCAATGAATGATGAAAAAAGGTGCTAAAGCACCTTTTTATGTTGTGTCCATATTCACTTGATGCCATCTTTGTAATTGTTGCTAAAGCTAAGACTAATTTTGAGTATCATCTAATATATAATAAATGTAAGCTATGATAAAATTGATATTTTCCTTAGAACTTACTTTTACGTCTAAGGAGTATTCAATATAGTCAAAGAACTCCCCTATCCCACCAAAGGGTAACTCAATTGAAGCCAGTAGGTTTCGCATCCTAATCTTTCTTTCTAAATTGCTCATACCAGATAATGACCTATTGATATACTTTATCAATGACTCACAGGCCTGTTCTAGGAAATTTGGTGTAACCATATTTTCATTATCTAAGGATAGGATTTCTTCACCAATAAAGTCTGTATCATTGTAGTAGGTCAGAATCCTTTTAGTCCTTTCTAATTCTTCATTTATTTCACCATAATTAAAGTCTTGTCTCTCCAATACTTCCCTATTTAAACTATAAAAAATCTCCAAGTCCTTATACATTTTCATTTCAATGCTTTCAATTTTTTCTTTAACTTTTTCTTTAAAGCCGTCTATTTCTGAATTGTTATCAATAAGTTGGCTCCAGTCCCCATATAATTCTTCAATGTCTGCTGAATTTAAGTCTTCTCCTATTAAAACTATTACAATAATCATATTTACTGATAGGCCTAGTTCTATTAATAAATTATATAGGAATTGCAATTCATTACTTAAACTTATAGACTTGTCTAGTAACTTTCTCAAATCATCCTGGTCTTTATGGCCTAGTTCCATATTTCTTATTCCTTGAATTTCTCTAAAATAATAGTCGAACTTAGTTCCATAACCATCAAATATAGAACTATCAAATATCCTCTTGTAATCCCTAATCTTCTTCTCTACTTCAAACCTAGTACTCCTTCTAAAGTTTCTAAATATGGAGTTTTTCACAACATTATAGTAGTTCTCTTTGACTAACCTCATTGGTAAAGTAGAAATTACCTGGGAAATAATTTGGGTGTACTTAAAATAATCATCCTTTGCATCATCTAGCTTCATTTTGATATAGTCAATCAACTCAAGCACTGAAGTTTTACTAAAATGAACATCTTTATAATCCTTTTCAGCAAGCTTTTTTATAGTATGATGGTCAATCACCATGCCCATATAGTTTGCTTCTCTATTGTAGCCCTCTACTATTGAAGATAGGTCATAGATATTTTCCCTAATTTCATGTAATTGTTCTATTTTTTCTTCACTTATTTCTTCTATACCTAGTTCTACGATTTCACTTGTTAAATCCACTATTTGGTGCAGATAATTGTCAATTAATTTCAATTCTTCGCTGCTTCTAATATTGTCTAACTTACTAGACTTATCTAACCTTTCCTTAGCTGTAAGCAGATAATTAAATATGGTTAAAAAACTTGATTCTTTTATATATGTTAATTGTTTTTTGTTTAAACTTATAATGCGGTCCCTTAATTCATCATTGGTCTTTTCTTTTAATCTTAAATCTTCCATGTCTCTCTCCTATATCTATTATTTTTGATTTATGCTTATTTAAATTATATAATGTATATGTAACATGACTATTATATCATAGGAAGGACTTAAGGTGAACATTATGGATATCATTAAATCAAAGATTAAACATAGTTTGGATATAGAAAAATATTTTCCAAAGGAAAATATCTGCTTTTTAGATATTGAAACTACAGGCCTAAATAGGTACAGGGATGTTATATATCTAATTGGAGTATTATATTTTGATTCTATGGAGAATACTTGGATGCTCAAGCAGTACTTTGCCAATAAGCTTGATGAAGAAAGAGAAGTTCTAAAGGAATTATCGTCTTATATAAGTAGTTTTGATAAAATAGTTACTTATAATGGAGATAATTTTGACCTTCCATTTATTCACCATAGGCTAAAGCGTTATAAATTGCAATCCCCCCTAAAGGATATAGGGTCTTACGATATATACCAATATATTAGAAAATATAGGTTCTTGTTTGATTTGCCAAATCTAAAGCTGAAAACCATAGAAAGGGAGCTGGGATTTTTTAGGGAAGATAAGTATTCTGGACTGGACTGTATAAACTTCTATTTTGAATATATGGAATCAAATAATCCTATATTAAAGGACAATATACTTAAGCATAATTACGATGACTTAGCCCATATGTTAGATATAATTCCTATTATTGACTTAATAGATAGTAAAAAAAGCCTATGCCTTGACTTAAAAGAGGGTAGTAAAATCTTAAGCATTGAAAGAATCCAAGTATCTAAGGACCTGCTGACTATAGAGGGAACAATAAATCCACCTTTGGAAAATAATATTAAGTATTATGATACAAGCTTCAATCTACTTACTGAAGATAAAAGGATTTTTTCCCTATCCTTGGAGCATAAACTTGGCTTAATTACTAGAGAGGAAAAGTGTAAATTCATCGACTTAAGAGAAATGGGCGGCTTAGGAAACCTAAGAAACAGTGAAGAATTCAATTTGCCACCTAATATCTTTGTATTGGCTGTTGAAAATAAGTACTGTATAGAAAATATTAAAAACCTCTTATCTAGTGTTATAAAATCCCTGACAAAGTAAAAAGCAGATCTTTTGATCTGCTTTTTTTATGGTGGGCCTTCAGGGACTCGAACCCCGGACCTACCGGTTATGAGCCGGGCGCTCTAACCGACTGAGCTAAAGGCCCAAAGTGGACCTGGGTGGACTCGAACCACCGACCTCACGCTTATCAGGCGTGCGCTCTAACCACCTGAGCTACAAGTCCATATGTATTTTTGGCATATGTAATTTTGGCAGGGGTGGCAGGATTTGAACCCACGACATTCGGTTTTGGAGACCGACGTTCTACCACTGAACTACACCCCTAGACCATTAATGACTGGTGCCCAGAGCCGGAATCGAACCAGCGACACGTAGATTTTCAGTCTACTGCTCTACCGACTGAGCTATCTGGGCTTGTTCAAATAATCCTGTGATAAAAAAAACGCCCCTTCGGGCACTCCCGAATTTTAAGTAATTATTTAAACTGGATGTACTTAGGAGTACATAAAGAATGGTGGGCCTTCAGGGACGCGAACCCCGGACCTACCGGTTATGAGC
>JAAYFT010000051.1 GCA_012728125.1 Tissierellia bacterium
CAATGTATTAAGTATATTATAGGTTTTATAAATAATATTTTTTGACCTTCCTATGTCTTAATTAAAATTTGACAAATAAACTTCCGTTATTCTATCATATTATCTCTGAAAAATACTATCATTCCATAGGCTGCCAATATGTCCATGAACTGGTCGTGGGGAGAACCTTCTAGGGCCTTCATTTGGTAGTTATCCTTATACCTTCTTTCGTTTTTTTCTATTTCCTCCTGAAACACTGCCATAACATCTTCTTTAGTTTCCAAATTCTTTATTAAATCCAAGTACCTATCGTATTCTCTAGACAACTCTTCTAATGCAAATTGATCTAATTCTGGATATCGACTTTTATATTTCCTTAAGACCTCTTCCTTGCTTACAATTTTAAACATAATCCCACCTCCTCATATAATATTATACTTTATAAGCTATATTAGAAACTACATTTTCTTTTCCTTTTACTAATTTTTATAACCAACTTTTTACTTCTTCCAACAATTTGAAATTAGTTAAATCATAGTGTAAGGGGGTTATGGTTACATAGCCTTCCTTTAAATAATACCTATCAGTATCATTGTCTGGTTCAGTGTCTTTTCTACCGTTTAGCTTTATTATCTTCTCCTTGTTTTCATTTTCCTCTAAAACATAGTAATCATATATTACCCCACCTATTTTACATACTTTTATCCCCTTTATCTCCTCCTCTTTCCTGTGGGGAGTGTTTATATTTAATACTATTTTTGAATTTGCCAATTGGTCCTTAATTTTATCAAATATTTCCTTTGCATACTTTGAAGCAACTTCCAGGTTCACCGTTCCATCTAAAAATTCAGCAGATACGGCTATGGACGGAATACCATATATATTTGCCTCTATGGCTGCAGATACGGTTCCGGAATATAATATGTCCATGCCGGAGTTTAAGCCCATATTAATACCTGAGAAAACAAAATCTACAGGCTCTTCTATTAAAACTTCTAATCCTGCCCTAACACAGTCTGCTGGTGTTCCAGAAATACTATAAGCTTTTGACTTTAAGCCATCTAGCTTAACCTCTTTTACTGTTAAAGGATGTAATATGGTAACTGCATGGCTTTGGGCGGATCTTTGCATCTCTGGGGCAATAATTATTACTTCATGTTCCTTTTCCAGTTCCTTGGCTAAAGCATAAATACCTTCTGCCTTTATTCCATCATCATTTGTCAGTAATATTCGCATTTTCTCCTCCTATATATTAAATTTTGTAAATGTTATTTGTACCTTCATTTCTTTTCCATCTCTGTTTATGGTTAAAATAGCCTTATCTCCTATTCTATACCTATATAACAATTTCCTCAATTGTGTCATACTATCTATCTTTTCATCGTCTATCTTCAATATTATATCTAAAGGTCTTATATTAGCTTTTTCTGCAGGGGAATTGGGCAGTACCTCCACTACTACAACTCCAGTATCTGATGGCAGTTTTACTCCATATTGGATTTCATACCTTTCTATTTCAGTACCTTGAAATCCAATATAAACATTAGTAAAGCTACCTTCCCTTGCTACTTCTTCAACTATGGGTTTTATTAAATTTATGGGTATTGCAAAGCCAAGCCCTTCACCTGTTTTTATTTTAGCTGTGTTTATACCTATAACTTCTCCCTTGTGGTTTAAAAGAGGTCCTCCACTATTACCAGGGTTAATGGATGCATCGGTTTGTATTAAATCCTCTATTACATTGTACTGGTCTACCTTAATTGACCGATGAAGTCCTGAAATAACTCCTGATGTTACAGATCTTTGAAACTCTAGCCCCAATGGATTACCTATGGCCACTGCCAAGTCTCCTACTTCCAATAGGTCTGAATCTCCCAGGTCTGCTACAGGTAAATTTGTAGCATCCACCTTAACTATGGCCAAGTCCAGTACTGCATCGTTCCATAATACTTTTCCTGTTAGTTTATCTCCATTCTCAAGGATTACCGTTATATTTTTTGCATTGCCATCGGCTACTACATGGGAGTTTGTCAATATATATCCATTGCTATCTACTATTACTCCGGATCCTACTCCTGGTACATCTCTTACCCAAAAAAGCTCCCTAACCTGCTGGACAGTTGTAATCCCTACAACTGAGCTCATAGCCTTTTTAGCAACGGCAGTTACTGCAAAGATTTCCTCAGTTGTTGGTGTAATATTGACTTCTTGAACTAGGGTCTTTTCATTCCTTATAAATAAGTCTGGCATCGGTAGTAGCTTCCCATATAAATAAACTGGTGCAATATAGGAGGAAAATACCCCTCCAATAATTGCTCCAATTAGCCCTACAATGAAGTAAGAAAAAAAGCCTCTTTTTCTTCGTCTTGGTGGCCTACTATAGTTATAATAATTATAATTATCCATAATATCCCCCTTATTTAAAACTATATACCTTCGTAGCCCTATCCCTATATGTTAAGCCTAAAGTTATATCCCTACTTATATCTATGCCTTGGCATAGAATTTTTTCCTTTACTGTTTCATAGGCAAGGTATTCAGTATTGTTTTCCTTGCTCAGATGGCCTAATAATACTATTTCTCCATTTCCTGAAATTACTTCTCCTAAGATTCTTCCTGCATCATCATTGGATAGGTGGCCCCTGGTACTAAGGATCCTCTGTTTTAAGTACCAAGGATAAGATCCTTCCTTTAACATAGTAACATCATGATTAGCTTCCAATAGGTAGAGATTAGAACCTTTTATGGCTGATTTTATACTGTCATTTACCCAGCCAGTATCTGTAACTATGCTTACCTTTGTTCTATTATAATAAAATATATATCCCACAGGTTCTATAGCATCATGGAATACCTTTATAGGGTAGATATCTATATCATTTATACTTAGGTATTTATCTGTTTCAAATACTCTTATGTTTTTTTCTTTTACTTCCCCAATAATTTTTCCCATTTCACGCCAAGTATTCATATTAGCATATACAGGTAAATCATACCTCCTTGACAAAACTCCTACTCCTTTTATGTGATCCATATGCTCATGGGTTACTAATATCCCATCTAGGGAAGTAGGACTTACACCTATAGACCCCAGTAGTGCTTCTATTCTTTTGCCAGAAAAACCAGCATCTACTAATAATCTTGTATTGTTAGTTTCTATGTATTGACAGTTTCCACTGCTCCCACTTGATAGGGAACAAAATCTTAGCTCCATTCTTTTCCTCCAATTCTCGCTTTCTTATCTTATAGTCTATTATAACAAAAAAAAGAAGAATGGCGAATTCTTCTTTTAATAATTGTCTATGATGATCTTTGTTCCATCTTCAAATAATACTCTCCAAGCAGGTATGGTTTTCCCCCTTATTGCAGTATTGGGATTATCCACAAAGTCCTGCTCTGCTGGATCAAAATAATAACATAATGATATTTCCTCTATGGTCTTTCCATAAGTTGTTTCCATACTCAAAAGACTTAACAAGGCCTTAGGGGCAGTATTAATATAAATATACTTTTCCCCTTCATCAATGGGGTTGAGCCACATTCTTTCCATGGTTTTTACTCCACGACTATCTATTATCATAGTAGTATTTGATTTTTCTAAGTATCTATCATTATATAATTTGGTGAATTCCAGGTTAAAGCTTTCTCCATATTTTTTTATGAAGGATAGTTTCATATCTGAAATGCTGTAATTCCTCTGTTCTAAGAAGTCTAATGCTAATTCAAGGACCTTTTCCTCATCTAAATCTAAATATTTTTCTTCCATACTATTATTTATATATGAAAGTGCCTTTTTATTTGTAATTGTTAAATATTCTTCCCCAAAACTTATTTCAATTACTCCAGGTTCCTTATTTTCAGTTTTACCTTCGCCATTGAAAAAGTTCCTATTGGCTTCATAGGGGTCTATTGTTTCGTATTCTACTGTTAAGGTATTTAAGCTAGGTATTTCCCGAGGTATCTCAGTATTAATTGTTATATCTTTTCTTCCTAGAATTTCAATAACATCTTCTACAAAGCTATCCTTTATAGTTGTTTCCACATGTTTTTCACTTGATAATAAAACATATCCTAAAAGAATATTAGTCACTATAAATGCAATTATTAAGATGGTTTTTGCTTTAGACCAATCCATATATTTCACCATCCATCATTTCCCAGTTTTTTCGTAGATTAAAGAGCCACTATATACATTGAAGGCATATAAGCCATTTACAGTCTTTATAACCCATACAGGAACCACCTCATCTTCGATATCCTTCAAGCATGGGTCGAAATATGATAGGTTTATATCTTCTATGAAAGATAGGACTTCATTTAAAGCTACCTCTGCTCCATTCATAGAATTATTTACTTTTAAATATTCCTCCACTAAAAAATCATAGTTCATATCTATTATCTGGAAGGAATGTAACATTTTTTTGCCTTCTTGTATATTATTTATTATCTTATTCATATCTTTTCTAATAAAATGTTTATAAGACCTAACATGGTTGTTGAATACTTCTATTTCAATAAAATCTACGACCTCTTCATTCCCAAGGATAACTGGCAAACCTCTTAATCTATATTTAAATTTTAGATTATATCCAACGCTATTATCAACCTCAATTTCTTCAAACTTATCCAAATACATCCCCTTTGTAATGCCTGCATTTCTAGATATAAATTCTGCTGCAGTACTAAGGCTTTCATATAAATTTCTCTTTTTTACTGTCTCTTCTAAAGGATGGTAATATTCCACAGTACCATTTACATTTAACTTTAAAACCTTATTATTGTATTCATAAATTGTTGATTCATTTCCCTCTACAATCTCTCTAATATAATCTATACTCTTTTCAAAAAACTTCTCTGCAATCTCTCTCCTACCCTTAATATCAAGATTTCTAATTTGATTTTCTACATATACTGTAGGTACAGTACCATTCATTTCATAAGGAACGTAGATATCCTTGTCGGCACCATAAATATCTTTCAGTGAATAATAAAAGTTGTAACCTTTTCCTTGAACTTTTGCATCCTCTTCTATGGCAAGGAACTGCTCCTTTAACTGTTCATTATCAATGGAGTTATCATAAATAATCTTATGATTTTCATCGTTTGATAAAACAAAAAAAGGGTCCCCTGTGCCTAAATAAATATAAATACTTTTCACACTAGATATAGCATCTACTATATAGTTGGGATCCTTGACATCTAGGGCCTTGGCTAATATATAAGTATTTATTTTTTCTGGAAAGTAAAAAACTATGGAAGGCTTCCAATTATAGGTTGAAAACTCCTCACTTGATATATCAGTAATTTTTATGTCTTCTGATCCTAGAGTTGTCGCTAATATCTTTTGAGTGTTTGTCCAAAGTCCATGCTTAGAATCATCATAAAAAATAGTATGGTATTTTTCATTGAAATTTAATAAATATTTATTTGGTATTATCATATCTGATAGTAAATAGGACGCACTATAAGCCTTATCCTTGTTATTAAACAAATTAAACATTTCATTGGGCAATTCAATCCAAAGCCTTTTAGTAAGGATCAAACTAATACTTACTAATGATATTAACAGCAAAGTCTTTAATCTTTCTTTCATCTTAAATCAACTCCAATACCACAAGTAAGTATTAATTTGGAATTAGAATGTCTATTAACTTATTTGGTCTTTTAATATCCTTATAATTAGAATTTTTAGGATTCACAAAAATTATGATTTCTTCGTCGGGTACTCCTTCTACACCAAATTTAATAATAATCTTATTGATACCTGTTACTAATTCCAATTGTTTGCTAAAGGTACCAGAATTGCCTGAAACGAGAGTATCTGTAGATACTTCTATATAGTCATCTTCTGAAGGTAAAAACAAAAGGTTGAAATTTTTCCTAGTAAGATCTGTAGTCCCATAAACCTCCACGGTAATGGTAGTTCCAGGTGGAGCTATGCCATTTATAAATTCAATTTTATCTTCAATAGAATATGCTTTTTTCTCAGGTTTAATAATTCGATATTTTGACAAGTCTACTTCTTCTTCTACTTTGGCATTATCAATGGCTTCATCAATAGCTTCATCAGTAACTTCAATATGGTCGATGACCTCAATATTATCGGTTACTTCTTGAGCATGGCCATATGAACTAATAGTCATAATACTAATGCCAATGACTAAACCAGCTATAACCTTTTTCAACATTGATATTCCCTCCTTTACTTATAATTCTGGTTATTAATATTATACTGTATATATATTACAGAACTGTTACAATACCATTAAGTTTGAATTACACATAATTAAGGGGTAATTTAATCTCTACAGTAGTCCCTTCCCCAAATATACTTTCAAGCACAATTTCTCCACCATGGGCTTCTATTATCTGTTTTGCTATGGAAAGGCCTAAACCTGTTCCACCTAAGTCTCTGCTTCTTCCCTTTTCTACCCTGTAAAACCTTTCAAATATTCTCCTTTTATCTTCTTCTGGTATACCTAGTCCGTTATCCTCTACTGTAATATACATATATTCATCTAACATCTTTAAAGATACCTTGATTTTTCCTTTGTCATTAGTATATTTTATACTATTGGAAACTATGTTTATTATAACCCTCTCAATGGCATCCTTATCGATTACTATATTTGGTAGATTATCTTCTATATCAAGTATTAGTTCGTGTTTCTTTTCCTTAATGGCAAAGTCTAATTTTTGTAATACATCCTTCAGTAGTTTGGCCAGTGAAACCTCTTCCTTCTTCCAAATAGTCTTTTGGTAATCTAGATTTGAAAGTTGCAATAAATCCCTTACAAGTCTAGCCATCCTATCACATTCATTGTCAATAACTGATAGAAACTGCATAGATAATTCATGATCTATGCCTGTATCCATTAAGGTTTCAGTATAGGATTTTATAGTAGTAATAGGGGTTTTTAATTCGTGAGATACATTGGCCACAAACTCTTTTCGTATACTATCTAGTTTATGCTCTTTAGTTATATCTTGAAATACTATTATTAAACCACCAATGTCCTTTTTTTCATTTTTAAATGGGGCGTATTTTACTTTATATACCTGTGAATCGATTTCAAAATTTATTTCTCCCTCCAAAGTTTTTTCATTATTATAGTCTATATCATTAATATTTATTAACTGTAAAGGGAGGGCCTTGTTAAATTCCATATTTTTTTCTAGTTCTATCTTTTTCATATTTAACAGTTCTAAGGCAATAGGGTTAGCATGTATTATTTCACCATTTGTATCTACTGCAATAACACCCTCTGCCATATAGCTAAATATGGTATCAAGTTTTGACCTTTCTAAGTCCATTTCCTGTATTGTTTCTTTTAATTTCAAGGTTAAATGATTAAACATACTGGCCAATTGACCAATTTCATCATCAGACCTTACTTCAACAAACTGATCAAAGTTTCCCCTTGACATTTCTTCAGCTTTTTTTGTTACATCCCTAATTGGTTCTGTAATGCTTGAAGCTATTAAATAACCCAAAAATACCGTAATTAAAAGGGCTATTAAGGTTGCATTAGTTAGTATTTTCCTAGATTCATTAACTGTGATGGTGACATTTTCAAGGTCAGTAACCATATAAATTACACCCTTTACTTTACCTACTCCAGTAAAAGCAGGGTATACCACATGGTTTTCCCTAGTATTTTCATTTGGATCTTCTCCAGTTTTATTGGCCTTTTCCCCCTCATAAGCCTTTAATATTAAGGTAGGATCCAATTTATTAATTGAAAGGGCGTTTTGTCCGATTACCCTATGATTACTCCTAGAGGTACTGGCTATTATAGTAGGTACTTCATCTCCAAATATTACATAGAGTGTTTCGTTGGTGCCTAGTCTCCACTCATTAACTGTTTCTTGTATCTCTTCTTGTACACTGAGCCAGTCATCTTCTGCTAAATAGGAGGATGATCTTAATATGGTTTCTATTCTTTGCTCCATATTACTAGTAATATTTGCTATTTGCTGGGTTTCTAGCTTGCTGATAATAAATATACCTACTATAACCATTGCAATAAACACTAATAAAAAATATACTACTATGAACTTCCATTTAATAGTAGAAAACATAATTATGCCCTCCTGAAGTAATATCCTACTCCCCTTTTTGTTATGATATACTTAAATTCTCCGTTTCCATCTTCTATCTTTTCTCTGAGCCTTCGAATAGTCACATCTACAGTCCTAATGTCTCCATAGTATTCATATCCCCATACTTCTTCTAGTAGTTGTTCTCTGGAAAAAACTTGATTTGCACTAGTAGCTAAAAACTTAAGTAGTTCAAATTCTCTTAAGGTCAATTCTATAATCTTATCTGATTTTTTTACTTCATATTTATTTAGGTCTATAACTAGGTCCTCAGAAGTAATTATTGAATCTGTATTTTCTGAATTAGAAAAATTTGAATAATTAACTCTTCTTAAGTTGGCCTTTACCCTGGCAATTAACTCCCTCATGCTGAAGGGTTTAGTAATATAATCATCGGCACCAAGTTCTAATCCCAGTACTTTGTCTACTTCCTCTTCCTTTGCAGTAAGCATAATTACTGGAAACTTATATTTCATCCTTATTTCTTTTAGTACTTGGAAACCATCTTTTTTTGGCATCATTATATCTAATATAACCAGATCTGGAATTATATTCTCAACTGCTTGTACACCTTCTTCTCCGTCATAGGCGGTGCTGACCTTATAACCCTCTTTCTCGAGATTAAACTTTACTATATCTGCAATAGCTTTTTCGTCATCGATAACTAAAATCTTGCTATCCATCAAATCACTCCAATATATTTTTTAGCCTGTTTTGTCCTCATATATGATTATCTAATAAAGAATATTTATTGTCAAATCATAAAAAAACATAAATTTTTCAACTTTTATATTGATTTCCAATTAATTGTAATATATAATGGATAAGGTAAGGGGAGTAGCTTACAATTAGTTAGTCGTCAATACGGTATTCCCGGCTAACTACCTAAATTTTAGGAAGCAAGACCTTTGTTTAAACAATTTTTCTTGTTTAGGCAAAGGTCTTTTTGCTTTATTTTATAGTTTTGGGAAATATTATTAATAAGATTTTAAGGAAGGGGAATAAGATGAAAGAATGGTATAAAATGAATAAGGAGGATTTATTGACCAGTTTAGGAACTGATCCTAACTTGGGCCTTAGTGACGATGAAGTAAAGAAAAGAATTAGTGAATACGGTACCAATGAGTTAAAAGAAGAAGCAAAGAAAAGTTTCTTATCAAAATTATTAGCTCAATTCGCAGATTTTCTTATACTTATTTTAATTGGTGCTGCTGTTATTTCCTTTATTGTAGGGGAAGGAAAAGATGCCCTTGTAATATTGGCAATCGTAGTGTTAAATGCCTTCTTAGGACTGTACCAAGAGGGTAAAGCAGAAAAAGCCTTAGAAGCTTTAAAGAAAATGTCATCACCTACAGCTAAGGTAATTAGAAATGGCCATGTATCAGAAGTAGATGCCAGTACCTTAGTTCCTGGAGATATTGTAGCCTTAGATGCAGGAGATATTATACCGGCTGATTTAAGGTTAATCGAAAGTTCAAATTTAAAAGTTGAAGAAGCTTCCTTAACTGGAGAATCTGTTCCAGTAGAAAAGGACAGCCATATTGTCTTTCAAGAAGATGTATCCTTAGGTGATAGGAAGAATATGGCTTATATGAGTACTTCTATTACCTATGGTAGAGGAAAAGGCCTTGTAGTAGAAACAGGCCATAATACAGAAATAGGTAAAATTGCAACAATGATTCAAACTTATGAAGATGAAGCAACACCACTTCAAAAACAATTAAACCGACTTGGAAAAGTTTTAGGTATTACTACTATTATTATCTGTATTGGAGTATTCCTAATTGGACTACTTCAAGGTAGAGAAGTTTTAGAAATGTTTATGGTATCAATTAGTTTAGCTGTAGCGGCTATTCCAGAAGGTTTACCTGCTATTGTGACCATAGTATTGGCCCTAGGTATGAATAGAATGGTTAAGCGAAATGCCATTGTAAAGAAACTATTGGCAGTTGAAACTTTAGGTTCCACAACTGTTATATGTTCAGATAAAACCGGTACCTTAACTCAAAATGAAATGACTGTAGTTAAATTGTATACAGATAGAAAGATCATAGATGTAACTGGTACTGGCTATGAGATCAATGGCGAGTTTAAAATAGATAATCAGCCTATTGAAGATAAGGACTTCTTAGATACTTTCCTTAATATAGCAGTCCTAGCCAACGATGCTGATTTAGAAAAAACTGAAGATGGATATAAGGTAATTGGAGACCCTACAGAGGGAGCCCTCATTACTTTAGCTGGTAAGGGAAATATCCATAAATCTACTGCCAATGAAAAATATCCTAGAATTGAAGAAATACCCTTTGATTCAGCAAGAAAGATGATGACTACCTTCCATGAAAACTACTTGCCAAACAAGGTAGTATCC
>JAAYFT010000004.1 GCA_012728125.1 Tissierellia bacterium
TCCAGGGACTACTGCAACCTTTCCTTCTTCTAAAAGGAAATTAGCAAAGTCCATAGAAGAATTAATATTATAGTTTCTAATGTTTTTTCCTAATAATTGGGAGAAATTAACCATAATATAGAAGGCTCCTTCTGGTTTCCTACAAGTCAATCCCTTAATGGAATTTATAGTTACATACATGTAGTTTCTTCTTTCTTCAAAGTGTTTCTTCATCTCTTCAACATAGGACTGATCTCCTAATAAGCCTTCCACACTGGCATATTGAGCTATGGAAGAAGGGTTAGATGTTGCATGACTCTGGATATTAGACATTACTTTGGCTATATCTTCGTGACATGCTGAATATCCAATTCTCCAACCTGTCATAGCATAGGCCTTGGACATTCCATTAATAACTATGGTAAGGTTTTTGATGTCTTCATTTATAGAAGCTATTGATATATGTTCTTTTCCATCATAGATTAGTTTCTCATAAATTTCGTCTGATATAACAAATATATTATTATCCACAGCCCATTTGGCAATCTCTATTAACTCATCCTTAGAATATGTTGAACCAGTAGGGTTACTTGGGCTATTTAATATTACCGCTTTAGTCTTATTGGTTAAAACCTTATTTAAATCTTCAACATTAAACTTAAAATTATTTTCTTCCTTAGTTTCAATGAACACGGGAACTCCATCTACTAATCTAACTAATTCAGGATAGGAAACCCAATAAGGCTTGCCGATAATTACCTCATCTCCGGGATTTATAATGGCCATTAAAGCATTATAAATTGAATGCTTAGCTCCATTAGATATTACTATATTTTTTGGCTCATAGATTAGTGAGTTGTCCTTTGCCAACTTGTCACAAACGGCTTTCTTTAGCTCTAAAATCCCAGAAGCAGGGGTATATCTAGTAAGTCCTTCTTTTATTGCCCTGATTCCTTCATTTTGAATATTCTCAGGTGTATTAAAGTCAGGTTCTCCTGCTCCAAAGCTAATGACATCAATACCAGAGTCCTTCATGGCTTTGGCCTTAGCTGTTATTGCTAGTGTTACTGAAGGTGAAATACCTAATCCTTTTTTTGATAGATTAAAATTCATGTGATTTACCTCCATAGTTTCTATATTTTTATCTTATATATATCTTTTAACACATTTCTGATTATAAGTAAAGAATCTTCGAAGGTGGACTTATTTTGATTTAATATGACCTTGTAATGTCTAATTCCCTCATCTGTTATTCTATACCTTCTAATAGACCTTTTGTCAGGTTCTTCCCACCACCCTACTATATATCCTTCTTCTTCCATTTCCCTAAGTAATGGATAGATCATACCTGGACTAGGTTCCCATTTCCCATCTAGCCTTTTTTTTATTTCGTCCTTTATTTTATTTCCATAATAACTCCTTTCCTGCAATAAGTGAAGAATATATAGCTTCACAAAAGATGTTGTACTTATCTTGGAAGGGAACTGTCTTTGCCTTTCTCCTCTATATGTTACCAATTATATCCTCTCCTTAAACTTAGGTAAAGTATTTATATCAATTGAATACTTACCTAACAAATCTAGATAATCTCCATGAAAATCTGATCCAGCTGTAACTATTAAATTATTTGATCTTGCTATTATTTTGAGATATTCAGTGTCCAATGGGTTATGCTTTGAATGTATACATTCTATCCCATTAATTCCTGATTTAATACAATGCTCAATTATGCTTTTATTTTTCAATAGACCAGGATGGGCTAGAACAGCATACCCACCACTTTTTTTGATAATAGATATAGCTTCTTCTATGGTCAATTTATATCTTTCAACATAGGCAGGCTTTCCCCTATCTAAATACTTATTAAAGGCTTCCTCTATACTAGTTACATAGCCTTTATTGATTAGAATTCTAGCTATATGTGGCCTGCCTATTAGGTCTCCACCTGATATTTTTATTACTTCGTCTATTGTAATATATATCCCCAGGTCATTTAATTTTTTCACCATCTTTATTCCCCTACCTAGTCTACTATTTTTTAGTTTCTCAGTTATATCTAAAATATCAGGATCCGATGGGTTAATAAAATAACCCAGTATATGAACCTCTTCATTATTATGTAGGGTACTAAATTCGATACTAGGAATAACAGTAAAATTATTGTATTTTTTGCTGTATTGGACGGCTATTTCAATGGCAGATACTGTATCATGGTCAGTAATAGCTATACCCCTTAGGTTTCTTTCTAGTGCTAAATCTACTACTTTTTCAGGAGTAAAAAAACCATCTGAATGATTAGTGTGAACATGTAAATCAAACAACATAATTTTCCACCCCATATAAGAAAAATAATTATGTAAAAAACCTGCCAATTAGGCAGGTTTTCTTATATTATCTTGGCTCAACGATTAGCTTAATAGCTGTTCTTTCTTCACCATTTATTTCAATATCAGTGAAGGCTGGTATGCAAATAAGATCATACCCACTTGGTGCAACAAATCCTCTTGCTATTGCTATAGCTTTAATAGCTTGGTTAATGGCACCTGCACCTATAGCTTGCATTTCTGCAGCTCCATGTTCTCTTACTGCCATTGCTAACGCACCTGCAA
>JAAYFT010000052.1 GCA_012728125.1 Tissierellia bacterium
AGTTTGAGTGGTAATTTGCTAGTTAATCTAAAAAGAAAATCCGGCTTTGTGGTATGGATTTTGAGTAACATAGTTTGGGTGTATATTGCAATGCATGTACCAAACTATCCACAAGCTATTATGTTCATGTGCTATGCCTTGTTAAATGTGCATGGATATTTATCCTGGAGCCGAGGGGGATGATTTCCCTTGAGCGAACAACTGTTATTATCAGATAAGTACAAAGCATTCCTCAAACATAATGCACCTGTAGAATTTATGGAAGGGACTACGTTTAGCGGAAAAACTACTGTTGGTATAGTTAAATTTATGCTAAAAGTAGCAGATAGTCCAAAGAAGTTACATGTCCTATCTGGACTAGACCTAGGAACTATAGAAAAGAATATAATCAACAAGGACTTAGGTATTACTGACATATTTGGCAGTTTAGTAGAATACAATGCATCAGGTAAAGGAGAACATTCATTACCACATATTGTTTATCAAACACCTAGAGGAGTTAAGATAATTTATGTTCTAGGTTATGATAATAAATCCAGATGGAAGAAGGCACTAGGTGGTCAATATGGATGTGTTTATATAGATGAAATCAACATAGCAGATATGAACTATGTAAGGGAAATAAGTATGAGATGTGACTATTTATTAGGCACACTTAACCCTGATGACCCTAGCTTATTGATATATAAGGAATATATCAATCATAGTAGGCCACTTCCTGAATATAAAGCAGATGCTCCAGCAGAATTGAATGATATGCTGAACGAGGAACCAAAACCCGGCTGGGTGCACTGGTTCTTTTCTTTTGAGCATAATCTGGGGCTTACGGAAGAAAAACTAAAACAGATTATAACCAACGTCCCTAAGGGAACTAAGCTTTATAAGAACAAGATACAGGGATTAAGAGGTAGGGCGACAGGACTGGTATTCCCGAACTTCTCAAGTAAGAACAATGTTAGATCTATTGATTGGGTTAAAAAGAGAATGGCAGATAAGGATAATCCACTTAAATTTGAGGTATTTACATGCGGTGTAGATACAGCATATTCTCAGGAGAGTCCTGATACTATCGCTTTTATATTCCAAGGCATCACTGACAAGGGCCAGCTTATAATCCTGGATGAAGAGGTATACAACAATGCTAATTTAGATATACCACTAGCACCAAGCGATATCCCTCCAAGGCTAGTAGCCTTCTTAGAAAGAAATAGGCAGAAGTGGGGATTTGCTAGGGATGTATTCATAGACAATGCGGACCAGGCGACCATAACTGAACTAAAGAAATATAAAAGGCAACATGGAAGTGTTTATAACTTCCTTAGTGCTTATAAGAAGGTACAAGTAATAGATAGAATCCATTTAATGCTTGGTTGGCTTAATGTTAATGAGACTAAGTCAGAAGCTGATTATATAGTATTAGACCATTGTAAAGAACATATTAGGGAATTAGAAAGTTATAGCTGGAAAGAGGATAAATATGAGCCTGAGGACAGGAATGACCATACAATTAATGCTTCACAATATGGATGGATGCCATTTAGGACTAAGATAGGAGTAGGAGGCTAAATTATGGGATTAAAAGAGGTGATTAAAAATATGATAATGAAAGCATTAAACATAATCCCAGCAGAGGACAATCAAATAAGTATTAGGGAGCCTTTATCCCATAATATGAACGTATTAAGAAATAGAATATGGTATCGTGGAGACCCTTCAGAGCTGGACCAGTTTTTCAAACAAACAGCAACAGATGATGTAGGCAAGAGCAGATTTTGGGCAGCAGTACCATCAGCAGACTCAAGCATAAGAAAATTTCATAGTGGTTTGCCCGGGGAAATAATAGATAAGCTTGTTGATATAGTTGTTGCTGATTTGGATAGTATAAGTCTAGAAAATGAAGAGAATCAAAAGTTGTGGGATGAAATTGCAAAGGATAATAAATTTACTGATGAATTACTTGTAGAAGCAATACAAAAAACTTTGGTTGATGGAGATGGAACCTTTAAATTAAGTGTTGATACAGAGATTACAGAATATCCGATTATTGAATTTTACAGCGGTACTGATGTTGACTATAGATACAAAAGAGGTAGGCTACAGGAAGTCATATTTTACGCCTATTACACTAATGAAAAAGAAACCTATAGGCTAGAAGAAATCTATGGCAAGGGTTATATAGACTATAAGCTGTACGATAAGCATGGCAAAGAAGTACCTTTGTCCAAGGTGCCTGAAATAGCACACTTAAGTAAAGTTACTTATGCTGGAAATTTCATAATGGCAGTGCCGATGAAGTTTTTTAAATCTCCAAAGTTTGAGAACAGGGGTAATTCTATATTTGAACGTAAGAGTGATAACTTTGATGCACTAGATGAGGTAATATCCCAGTGGATAGATGCAATTAGGGCAGGGAGAGTAAAGAACTATATCCCTGAGGACTTGGTACCAAAACATCCTGAAACAGGCCATGCAATGAGACCTAATCCTTTTGATAATCAGTTTATTAAAATTGGTTCATCAATGAAAGAGGATTCTAAAGACCAGATAGACCAGATACAGGCTAATATAAACTATGAAGCTTTTGTGGAGTCCTACGCAAACACTTTGGATATGTGTCTACAAGGAATTATATCACCAAGCACCTTGGGAATAGATTTAAAGAAAACAGACAATGCAGAAGCTCAAAGAGAAAAAGAAAAAACTACATTATACACTAGAGGTA
>JAAYFT010000053.1 GCA_012728125.1 Tissierellia bacterium
ACTATTCACTAAATTAAGCTTTTCACTATTCACTAAATAAATTGGCTTCGCCAATTTATTTCGCGTATTCTGGTTTCTTGTCTAATTTATGTGTAGCTTCGATAAATCTTATGGTTCCTGTTTCTGCCCTAAGTACCAAAGTATGAGTAGTTGCCAAATCCTTTTCTAGGTATTTAACTCCTTGTAATAGCTCTCCATGTGATACTCCAGTAGCAGCAAAAACTACTTCTTCGCCTTTTACTAAGTCATCTACAGTATATACCTTTTCTAAATCTGCACCCATTTCTAAGCATCTTCTCTTTTGCTCATCAGTTACTGGATGAAGGACTCCTTGGAACTCTCCACCTAAACATTTAAGAGCTGCAGCAGCAATTACTCCTTCAGGAGCACCGCCTATTCCCATTAAGATATCTACGCCAGTATAGTTAAAGCAAGTATTGATGGCAGCCAATACGTCTCCATCGCTGAACATCTTTATCCTAGCACCTGCTTTACGGACTTCCTTTACTAGCTCTTCATGTCTAGTCCTATCCAAGATAGTTACAGTAACTTCTGATACATCCTTACCTAAGGCCTTGGCCACATTGCGGATATTTTCCTCTACTGATTTATTAATGTCTACGACACCTTTAGCCTTGGGTCCAACAGCTATTTTATTCATATAGGTATCAGGGGCATGAAGCAAACATCCCCTTGGAGCTATGGCTACTACAGAAATGGCATTTGGTAAACCATTGGCTACTGAACGGGTCCCATCTAAGGGATCTACAGCTATGTCTACCTTTAAGTCATGGGGACCAGCAATTCCTATTTCTTCCCCTATGTATAGCATGGGAGCTTCATCCATTTCCCCTTCGCCAATAACTACTACTCCATCAATATTTACAGTATCAAACATTCTTCTCATGGCATCAACAGCAGCTTGGTCTGCAGCATTCTTATCTCCCCTACCTAGTAGCTTGGCACTGGCCAAGGCTGCTGCCTCAGTTACCCTAGCAAGATTTAACGGTAAATTTCTATCCATAATTAACACATCCTTACTCTTTAATAAATCCTTCCCAATCCTTTAAAAATTTCTCAATACCAATATCTGTTAAAGGATGATTCAACATCTGTAACAATACCTTATATGGCACAGTCCCAATATGGGCTCCAGCCTTTGCAGCCTCCAATACATGAATTGGGTGGCGGATGCTGGCTGCAATTATTTCTGTATCTATATTGTGTATATCGAAAACTTGAACAATTTCTTCAATAATATTCATGCCTTCATTGCCAATATCATCAAGCCTGCCGATAAAAGGACTTACATAAGTAGCACCTGCTAACGCTGCAAGTAAGGCTTGATTAGCTGAGAATATTAAAGTTACATTAGTCTTGATACCCTCCTTAGATAGGACCTTCACTGCCTTTAGTCCATCAGCAGTCATAGGGATTTTTATGACTATATTGGGATGGATCTTAGCCAGTTCCCTTGCCTCATGTAACATACCATCCTTATCTAAGGAAATGACCTCAGCACTAATGGGGCCATCAACAATCTCAGCAATTCCCTTGACCACTTCTTTAAAGTCCCTACCTTCCTTGGCAATTAAGCTAGGATTAGTAGTCACTCCACAAATAACTCCCCATTCATTTATTTCCTTTATTTCATCAATATTTGCAGTATCTATAAATAATTTCATATAAATCCACCTCTCTTTCAAGTGAATAGTTAAGAGTGAATAGTGAATAGTTGTTGTGATCGGTCTATAGGGTCAAAGATCCTTCTCTCCGCTCAGGATGACAGTTTTCTAGTCATTCAAAGAATAAATTAGGAATCTGACACATATTTCATAGCAGCGAATTTATTCGCTGCTTACCGAAACTATTCACTATTAGTTATTCACTATTCACAAATATTCTCAATTAATTTTACGCTTTATTTACTGATCCAAATATCTCCATTTTCTCCTTAATCTTTTCCTTCATCAAAGCCTTAGCTGGGGCTAGGATTTTTCTTGGGTCTATATTGTCTGGGTTTTCCTTAAGGAAGTTCTTCACTCCATTTGTAAAGGCAATTCTAAGATCTGTATCTATGTTGATTTTACAAACTCCTAAAGAAATGGCTTTTTTCAAAGCTTCAGCAGGAACGCCTGAAGAACCATGTAATACTAGGGGGATTTTCACCATATCACTTATAGTCTTAATCCTATCAAAATCCAACTTAGGCTCTCCCTTATATACTCCATGGGCAGTACCTACAGCTACTGCTAAGTAGTCTACTCCAGTTTCGTTTACAAATCTTAAGGCTTCATCTGGATCTGTAAAAGTAGCATCCCTTTCATCTACAGTAATATGGTCTTCAGTTCCACCAATTTTACCTAGTTCCGCTTCAACTGATACACCAACTGCCTTAGCTACTTCTACTACCTTCTTAGTATAGGCTATATTTTCTTCCAATGGAAATCTAGAACCATCAATCATAACAGAAGTAAATCCGTATCTTATACATAACATTACTTGGTCAAAATCAGTACCATGGTCTAAATGTAGAGCAACAGGCACCTTTGCTTTTTCAGCAGCTACCTTACCTAAAGCAGCTATATATTCAATACCTGCATATTTTATACCACCTTGACTAGCTTGTAGTATCACAGGGGAATTAGTCTCTTCTGCTGCCTCTATAATGGCTTGCACAATCTCCATATTATTAACATTAAAGGCTCCTACTGCATATCCCTTTTTCTGAGCGTCTAATAACAATTCTCTTCCTGTAACTAACAATTAAATCCCCTCCATTTTTTCTTTTATTATACACTATTATATCAGATTCAAAAACTATTACATTATTTATAAAAAATATTAATAAACTCCTATATAACCATCTGCCCTTGATTCAGTTCCACCACATAGGACACCATTTTCATCTCTCCAAATGATCTGGCCCCTACCAAAACTTCCGCTGCTAGCCTCTACCACTACATTGTGGCCCTTAGCTTGAAGCATCAAGGCTATATCATTGGGGAAGGCCTGCTCCACAGCTATGGTCTTATCCTTAATCCATTGCCATCTTGGAGCCCTACCTTGTAGTATTATTTTTCATTTGCATTTTAGTTTGTCCTTTAATAGTATTTATTATATCCTAGATTCAATTGATATATAGACCTTAAATCTTTGTTTTAAAAATTCTATTATTTCGTCAAGTCTTTCTGTATCTACAACTATCTTTTTAGCTGTTGGCTCAATAACAAAATACAGGCTAGTCCTAACTCCCTGTTTAACTACTAGTACCTCTTGAATATGCTTCTTATCTATAAGGTCCTTTTTATTAAACAAAAATCCCTTATAGGTAAAAAGGACTCCTTCATCTGTTAAGTAGATAGTCTTTTTATAAGTATAATAAAAGATACATAAAATACCTAAGACTAATTTAGCTATATCCTTATCTTTTATTCCCATAATAAGTAGAATCAGTCCCAAAACTAAACTAAATTTTTTGTATAAGGCTTCATCTTTAACCTTTGGACTAAGATCGATTTTTTCCATACCCTCACTCCCAGTTTAAGTTATACAATATAATTATAACTTAAATATTATAAAAGCCTCAATATTCTGAGGCTTTTATTTATAGATTTTTATTAAATTTATTATCTCTTCTTAAGTCCCAATATTTGTCTTGCTTCGTCTGGAGTAGCTATTTCTCTACCTAATTCCTTAGCTAGTCTAACTACTTTTTCAACTAATTCACCGTTAGACTTAGCCAATACTCCCTTGGATAGGTATACGTTGTCTTCAAATCCTACTCTTACATGGCCACCCATAACTATACCTAAGGCTGCCATTGGAAACTCATATCTACCAATACCTGCAACAGTCCAAGTTGATCCAGCAGGTATACTGTCTACCATAAAGGCCAAATCCCTAGCAGTTGCAGCCATTTGTACACCTAAAACAAAGTCAAAATGCATTGGCTCTAATATATAGCCTTGTTTTGCAAACTTAATTGCATAATCAACCATACCCTTATCAAATACTTCTACTTCAGGCTTAATTCCTCTTTCAATCATTCTTTTGCCAAAGTATTTGATAGTATTTTCTGTATTTACAAAGATTTCATCTCCACCAAAGTTTAAAGTTCCACAGTCTAAAGTAGCCATTTCTGGGTTTAGTTCTATTGGTTGAAGTCTTTCATCATCGGTCATGCCTACTGCCCCACCAGTAGATGGTTGGATAATGACATCAGGACATCTTTCTAATATTGCATCCATACAAGCTTTGAATCTTTCCTTGCTTTGAGTTGGAGTACCATCATCTTCCCTAACATGAAGATGGATTATACTTGCTCCAGCTTTATATGCAGATTCTGCTTCTCTAGCTATTTCCTCTACAGTATATGGAACTGCAGGATTATTTTCTTTAGTTACCTCAGCACCACAAATTGCAGCAGTAATAATTAATTTTTCCA
>JAAYFT010000054.1 GCA_012728125.1 Tissierellia bacterium
AGGGACGCCTTAAATGGATGGGACCCAACCTATGGTTGTCTCTACTACTGGAACCCAGCCACAGCTACATCCAAATGGATCTGGTCAAGAAAAGTAATGCTTAAGATAGGAAAACACTGGTTTGGACTATAGAGAAACACAGTGAATAGTTAATAGTGAAGAGTGAATAGTTGTTAGGGCAAGATCCCAACTATTCACTATTAGTTATTCACTATTGACTAGTATTGTGAACTGTAAACTGACGGAAAGGGAGGTAAATATGAGAGATAGAAGACACTTCATCGCCCCATCTATACTAAGTATCTTGCTCATTGCAGCCTTAGTTTGGGGTTATAACCAATATCAAACAAAGAAACAACATGAAATAGCATTAGAAAACCACTATCAAAGACTCTTCTTTGATATAAAAAAACATATAGAAAATATACAAGTAAATTTATCTAAGGCTCTAGTAGCCAATTCTAAGGAAAGAAACGTATTATTGCTATCACAAATAGCCAATGAGGCCATATCAGCCCATTCAAAACTAGGTCAAATGCCACTAACCCATGCAGAAACAGCCAGTACAGAAAAGTTCCTAAACCAAGCAGCAGACTACTCAACCTACCTTATACAAAGACACCTGCAAGGGGAAGACCTAACAGATGAACAAAGGCAAGCACTTAATAACCTTCAAAACAACTCTGCTAAATTCAATGCAGAATTGGCCAATATACAAAACTCTTTGGCGGAGGGGAATTTCTTCTTAGGTTCCCTAACTAGCGCTCAAACTGAAAAGGTTAAAGATGCAAATAAAAATGTCCTTCAAACAACCTTAGTACAACTAGACGAGCAAATTGCCAAAACTCCTGAGCTAATATATGATGGGCCTTTTGCAGACCAGATGATTAACAGAAAGCCAGTAGGCCTTCCAAACAACGATGTATCAATGGAAGATGCAAGAAAGGTAGCAGTTGAGTTTTTAGGCAATATAAATGTTAGGGAAATTGAGCCCTTTGAAGAAGGTGAAAATATAAATGAAGCCAGATTACCAGCCTACACCTTCAACGTATATCCGGAAAACCAGAATAGAAATGCACCAATATATATGGGTATATCTAGAAAAGGTGGAAAGGTAGTTTGGATGAACAACCCAAGGCCTGTAGCTAACACAAAACTATCAATAAAAAATGCTGAAGAAAGGGCCTTGAAATATTTACAGGAAAAGGGCTTCGAAAATATGGAAACTAACTATTCATTGAAATACGATGGAACTATACTGTTTAATTTCGTCTATACAGAAAATGATGTTACAATCTATCCTGACCTAATTAAGGTAAAGGTAGCCCTAGACACAGGTGAGATAGTAGGCTTTGATGCCTCAGCCTATTATATGAACCATCAGGATAGAAACATAGAAACACCTCATTTAGATGAAGCAGAAGCTAGAAGTAAGGTAAGGCAAGACTTTAACATAGATTCAACCCGTTTGGCTATCATACCAAAGGGGAAAAGCGAAGTCCTATGCTACGAATTTAAAGGAAAATACAATGACAACGACTTCATAGTATATATCAACGCCTTAGATGGCAGCGAAGAACAAATCCTACAAATAATTAAGAACGAAAACGGTACATTAACATTCTAGGCAACTAAAAGCTGAATAAGTCATAGTATAAAGAGTGTACTTTTAAGTACGCTCTTTATTTTTTCGTCTTTATTACATTTATGTTACATATTCAAATCAACCTGTGCATATATAGACAATATTGATATAATATTATTAAATAAGCCAATAATTGGATATAATAACTATATCAACTAATTTTTGGGAGGGAATAGAATGAAAAAAACATCCGTACTAGCCTTGATACTAGCATTAGTCTTATCCTTAACAGCCTGTTTTGGTGGAGAAAAGGAACTATATAATGCTATGAACAAGATGAAGGAAATTACAACTCTAGAATCTGAGACGGAACTAGGATTTAATTTTTCATGGGAAGGCTTTTCAACAGAAGACGAAATTACACTACAACAGTTAGAAAATATATTAAATGCTGCAAAGTTTAATATACATCAAAAATCTAAGACCAATGAAGACAAAACCACATCTTTAGTAGAAGCAGATGTCAATATATCACTAGGCATCACCTCTCTACCTTTAAAGGTCTGGTTAGATGCCGATGTTTCAGAAGATAATTTCAAACTAGTAGAAGTCTTACAATTACCACCAATATTGGGTATGTTTATGCCAAATCTAGCCAATGTAAAATATTTAGTATATGACTTTAATGAAATCATGGACCTAGCAGGGGAAGATGCTAATCAAGCCAATATGGAAGAAATAATTAAGCTAAACAAAGAGCTTCAACCAAAACTTTTAGAATTCGTAGACCAAATACAAGAAGAATTAAAACCAGATATAAAGATGATCTCCAAAAAAGGTAAACAGGAAATAGATGGAGAGAAGTTAACTGTTTATGAAATCAAATTAAATGATGAAACCCTAAAGGAATTAGTCAAGTATACAGTAGACTATATCCTAGAAAATGAAGACTTTGAAGCCATGGTAAGAGAATATATGAACAGTTTGGCTCAAATGGCCATAGCACAGGAAGAGCTAACGGAAGAAGAAGCTGAGGAAATGACAGAAGAGTTTAACACTGCCCTAGCAGAATTAATGCCAGAAGTGAAAGAGGAATTCCATAAATTCATGGAAAAATATAAGGATGTTCAAATCCTAGGTGAAAATGGCATTCTTATAGAGTTAGGTATAAACAAAGATGGATATTTAGTTCATGAAAAAGGTAATATAGACCTTAGAATAGACTTTGGAAGTATAGCAAGGGCTAATGGGGAAGAGATAGAAAAAACTGAAATCATCAATTTAGGAATAGAATATAAAACTAAGACCTACAATATCAACAGCGAAGAAATTGAAATCAAGTTACCAGAATTAACAGAAGGAAACTCAGTAAAATATACTGATTTAATTAAGCTCTTTGAAGAACAGTTAAACATGTTCCAAGTAGAACCAGAAATGGAAGTATTACCATTGCCATAGACTAAAACAAAGAAGAACATTCCAAAAAAGGGAATGTTCTTTTTAGTTGTAAAATACAATATTTATTAGTAAAATAGAAGTACAGGTAAGAGTTAAAAGTGAAAAGTGAATAGTGAAAAGTGAAGAATCACAGTGAAAAGTGAATAACTACGACCCTAAGGATAGACCTAGTCAACTATTCACTCTTCACTATTAGTTATTCACTATATAATAGAGG
>JAAYFT010000055.1 GCA_012728125.1 Tissierellia bacterium
AAATAGAAAATGACAATACATGTCCTGTATGTAAAACATCAGGAGTCAAAGTAAAAAATATTACAGTAAATCATTTGGTAGTTGATACGTTGACAGAATTAGTCGGAGATATGGATTATTATATATGCATGAATGAAGAATGTGACATTGTTTATTATAATCCAGAATCAGGTATTAAATTTAATAAGCAGCAAGTGAAATTACCTATATGGTTTAAAAAAGATGCCAATCCTAAATATGCTTGCTACTGCAGTAAAGTTACTGAGGAGCAGGTTATAAATGCCGTTATAAAAGATGGGGCAAAAACGGTTAAGGATATTATAGAAATCACAGGGGCAATGAAAAACAGCCAATGTGAAAAGAATAACCCCTTAGGAAAGTGCTGCCACAAAATAATTCAGGAAGCAATAGACAAGGGGTTATCTATGAAATAAGTGCAGTTATATTTAATGCTGCATAGAGGATATGTAAATTTTTTAGGAGAGAAAGACATATGGGAATTGATATGTATGAAGAACTAAAAAAGATGAGTTAATAGCAGAGATACATTGTATACTGTAAATTGTGAAGAAATTAAAGGGGATGGGTTTTACTGTAAAACAAGTGCTATAAACCATTGAATTACCTCAGGATGCAGTAATGAGAGTTTTTGATGATAAAGAAGATATTAGAAAAATAGCAGAGGATACTGTAAATCAGCAAATAGCAGAAAATGACGGTAAAATCCCAGAAGGGCGAAACTTTTTGCAAATTGCACAGTACCCATTTTGCAAAAGTAGGTAAATTTCATTTGTAAAAAAGCAATTTATAATTTTTGATAAACAATATGGTAGTATCAACTAATACAGAGTATTATTATTTATTAAAGAAAAAACATATAATTGACTTAACTTTTATAATGTGCTAAATTTAATTTGTGAATTTCAACTTAAATAATAATTGAATTATATATTTAAGTTTTCTAGGGTTCCGCAATTTATATTTGGCAGGTCCGAGAGAAAACGCACAGTTAACTGTGTACACGGAAGGATAAAAGCCTGGGAGATATTTTCATAATATTTCTTTGGGCTTTTTATTTTACTTATTTTGAAATATTGCTATGAGATATTATTATGGTGAATGCAAATACTTATCTTGGGGGACTAATTATGAAGTGGTTTTACTTAGTGGCAGCAGGAATTTTTAAAGTATGGTGGGCAGAGGGATTAAAGTATTCACAAGGATTTACAAAAATAATATCCAGCATATTAACTTTGATAGGAATGGTTGCAAGTTTTTATTTTTTATCATTGTCTTTATAAAATTTCCCAATAGGTACTGCATATGCAATTTGGACAGGAATAGGAACAATTGGTACAGTGTTATTAGGTATTATTTTGTTTAAGGAACCTATTGATATGATGCGTATAGTTCGTATAGTATTAATAGTTGGTGGAATCATTGGTTTGGAATTAATATCAATTGAATAATCATTGACGCTAATATAAAAAATGACTGATTCATTATACTATACAAATAAGTAAATCAGGCAAAAATGAAAACTATCTTAAATAATATTGAGGAGGTATTCAAATGAAAAAATTTATTATTGAGGATGATTTTTTAGGAGTATTCCCTAATGCAAAGATTGGAGTTGTAATTTGTCATGGCATAGATAATTCCATAAAAGATAAAGAGCAATATGAAGAAATGATTTTAAAGGCAGAAAAGGAAGCATTAAAGTATCTACAGAATGCAGAATTTAGTAAAAATTCAGTAATAAAAGTATGGAGAGAAGCATTCCAAAAATTTAAAACAAAGAAAGGTGCAAGGTCATCCATAGAAGCATTACTAAAGAGAGTTCATAATGGCAATCATATAGGAACTATTAATCCACTTGTGGATATTTACAACTCTATTTCATTAAGGTATGCATTGCCTTGTGGCGGTGAAGATATAGACAAATTTGTTGGTGATATAAGATTAACTAAGGCTGTTGGAAATGAGGAATTTATTCCATTGGGAACCGAAGAGAACTCGTCTCCATATGAAGGGGAAATAGTCTACAAAGATGATAAAGGTGCAATTTGCAGATGCTGGAACTGGCGTGAAGCAATAAGAACAATGCTTACTGAAAATACGACTAATGCTTTCTTATGTATTGAATTAGTAGACGAAACTAGAGTAGTAGAATTTGAGAATGCATTAAAAGATTTGGCAAAATCAGTAGAAAATAATTTAGGTGGAACAAGTAAAATTTCAGTTTTAGATATAAATAATAAGGAAATAGTAATAGAGTAAATTAGGGGGTATAGGAATGAACGTTTTTAGTTATAAAGATATTTATATTGAAGATGGTAAAAGGGTGTTAGAAGTAAATATCCTGCCTGAAAAGTATTGTAACTTTGATTGTATATTCTGTCCTATTGGAAGGTCGTATAATAAAGTAGACACACAGCAGTCCTTTGATGAAATAGATGATTCATTAAATGAACTAGAAAGTATGATAGAAAATAATAATGTTGATTTAGTTTTTATTAACTCAAAAGGAGAAGCCCTTGTAAACAGTAGAATTAGTGATATCATTGACTTAATCAAAAGTAAGGGAGTACCTGTAAGGCTGTTATCTAACGGCTATTTATTGGGTAGAAAAGAATATATGCAAATAGCCAATAAATGTGATGAAGTTATTGGAGAGATAAAGGCAATTTCAGAAGAAGATTTTCAAAAAATCCAAAGACCAATTGAAGGATATACACTAAAAGAATATATTTCAAATATGATTCTATTTAATAAACAATATAAAGGAAAATTTATTTTAGAAGTAACAATTATTAAAGGCTATAATGATACAGAGGAATCTGTTAATAAGATAAAAAATATTATTAATGAAATATCTCCAGACAAGGTAATTGTTGAAAGAATGAATGATGAAAGATTTAAGAAAAAACTTGGTATATCCGATGAAAGGTTTGATGAAATTTCAAAAGCATTACAAAATATTTAACTTTAGTGAATAATATTCTCACAATGTGTATTAAGAGAGGTTATATGCATTTGCAGGGGGGGTAATAGTCTGGCGAAGCATGAGTTTGGAATAATAGATTCTTTTGAAGAAAACAAGTGGTATAGCGAGTATGAGCCTGAAAAACATAATTGTATTTCTGTAAATGATGATTTAATAGAAGAATTAATTATAAAGTATAATGAAGAATTAATGGCGATAAAAACATATTTTCAGGTTACAACTCAGCCAGGAAACGGCTTGGATTATTATGGGGTAACGCTCATCCCACCAAAGTCACTTATACAATTTAGAGATGTTATTATCAAGGCAAATAGTCAATATCAATCCCAAGAACTTCAAGCCCTTATTGAAATGATAACTGATGCGATAAAAAAGGATAAATATTTAATTCACTATGGAATATAAGCAGTATTTACTGATAAGATATTGAAAGTTGATAAAGCAAATGTGAGGATTTATCGGATAAAAAAGTACTCTGTACATTGCGTATATTTTTGAACTTTATACAAAATAGGTATTGACTATCAGGCTTTGTAAACTAAACATGAAAAAATAGCACAATGTTTTATAGAATTGCTTTAAATTACTTTCAATTTCGCCTTGACGATTATTTATGCTACAAGAAGATACTTTTTCTTCTCTCTTTCAGTT
>JAAYFT010000056.1 GCA_012728125.1 Tissierellia bacterium
TGGGGATATTGACTTGTGTTTTAAAGTTTCTTTTAATACCTTGTCGGCATAGTCCATATCTTCTTCTAATAGTATCATTCTCAATACATCAAAGGCTTGTCTGTAAGATTCTTTATCTAAGGACTTGAGATAATCTTGCCATGATGTAGGAAGTAGTGTGTAAATGCCCGAATACTTGAAGGCATTTGGTCTTAACTTGATTATGTCAATGAAGTCTGTTGGTTTTACAACACCTCTCTCATCCCTAGTTCTCAGTGCCACAGAGGACATTTGGTCAAACCAAATAGTATTAGGTACATAGCCTATGAAGTTAAAGATAGTTACCATTCCTTCTAGAAGGGATTCCCTTGTTTCGCTTCTTGTGGCCACTGCAAAGCCTGCATTAGATACAGTAAAAGACCGTTTAAAACGGTCTTTTATTAATTCTATAATGCTTCTATCATGGACTAAATAGCCCCTAATCTATTTTAAGTCCAATTCTGCAAATTAGTTAGGGGCTAAATAAAACTTTATTTAATAATGTTTCCTTCTTTATCATAAAATACATATTCTTCTTTATTTCCTTCATCGATGTCTTGAAAAAATATGATAGAAGGATTAAAATTAACTTCCCTTGTTTGAATTTCCCTATCATTTATTATCCTCTCTATTTTAGCGAGTTTAGGATTATTGCTGATAATAAATAAACTACTAATTAAATCATCAGTTGTTAATGAAGATATATGTTGGTTTAACTTTAAAAATTCATATGCAATAATATTATTTGCTTTTTCAGCAATGTTATCAGCATCAATCAAATCAATAAGTTCATAACTACCTTTATTATTTAGCCTAAAATATGCATATCCTACTTTTTCATATTTGTCTCCATTCTTCAATACATATGAAGCAAGTCTATTATAATCATCAATTACAATTACATTAAATATTGTTGCTATATGCTTAGTTTTAAGTTCTTTAGAAATCATTTTTTCTATTGAAGTTATAACATCTCTAGGACTTGAAATAATCAAATATATTATTAAAATGGAAATAGCAATTATAATATAAAGGAATTTCCCAGTCTTCATATATCCTTCCCCTTAAATATATTCTGTTTACTTCAAATTATTTATCATTCTATTTATATCACATCCCTCCACATTTACATAGGTATAAGTATTTACAATACTTATCAAAATCTAAATAGTAAATAATTATAAAGAATTTCCATTACTAAAGAAGAACCTAAGATTAACTTAGGCTCAATTACTTATCAAAAAATTTAGCAAAATAATATCTATTGGTAATCTTACATGGGCACTACTACCACATCTAAAACCCTTCTTATCACAGAGGATACATAACTAATACTATCTAAAGTTTTGGGACTATATGGGGTTATTTGCTTATATATATTTACTTGTCTTATTTCTACTTCATTATCTACAGTTAATAGGAAGAAATCTTCTGTATTAGGCACCCTAATAGTATATCCAGTTGTTGCTGCTTCTGCTGTTCCTAGATTAACAGAAAATGAAACAACTTTAAATGGAACTGAAAATTCTATATTGCTAGTTGCTGTAGGACCTCCAGAAGGGCTATAATAAAATCCCCCAGGTTGTTTAAATCTAGTTCCATATCCGGTCTTTTATAGTTTTTTGCACAGGTCTTCCATTTCCTTTACTGTTTCTGCTTTTGCTTCCTTATTGCCATATCTAATATTTATATATATTTCTCTTATTTTTTCAATAACCCCTCTGTCAA
>JAAYFT010000057.1 GCA_012728125.1 Tissierellia bacterium
AAGGCCATGTTGTTTTCAGCTACTAGTTTTCCATTTTTAAATACTTTTAATATATTGAAGTCTTCTAAATTATCTATTACAACTAAGTCTGCAATGTAGCCTGGTGCTATGGCTCCCTTTCCTTTTAGCCTATAACACTCTGCTGCATTTAATGTTGCCATCTTTATGGCATCAATTGGATCTATTCCCTCTTTTATAGCAAGTTTAATGTTAAAGTCTATGGTGCCTTCATTGATTAAGTCTTCTGGATGTTTATCATCTGTGCAGAATAAAAATCTTCTTAGGTTTTCCTTGTTTACAGCCTTAATAATGTTTCTTAAATCCTTTGCAGCAGAACCTTCCCTAAGTAGTATATACATACCTAGTCTCACACGATTAATAACTTCCTCTAGGGTAGAGCATTCATGCTCTGTCGCAATACCTGCTGCCACATAGGCATTTAAATCCTTTCCATCAATTGCCGGACCATGACCATCTATTACCTTATCTTTAAATAAGACTAGTTTTTCTATTACTTTTTCATCCATGGATATAACTCCAGGATAGTTCATCATTTCTCCTAATCCTAGGACAGTTTCTTCACCCATTAATTCTTTTAAATCCTCAGCTTCAAGTATAGCCCCAGCGTTTTCAAAGTTAGTAGATGGTACACAGCTTGGAAGCATTATATAAACATCTAATGGCACGGTCTTACTTTCATCTATTATATACTTTATACCTTCAATTCCTTTAACATTGGCTATTTCATGGGGGTCAGCAATTATGGAAGTTACCCCCCTAGGAACTATTACTCTTGCAAACTGGGATGGCGAAGACATGGATGATTCGATATGAACATGTCCATCTATAAAACCTGGAGACAAGTATTTGCCATTTAAGTCTATTTCCTTTTGACCCTCATACTGGCCTATACCTACTATATAGCCCTTATCTATAGCAAGATCCCCTTCAATTATTTCATTTGTAAAGACGTTAATTATCTTAGCATTTTTCAATACTAATTCTGACTTTTCATCTCCCCTAGCCTTTAATATTAAATTTTGTATCATTTTATCCCCCCTAATTATTATAAAGTGCTCATTACAATAATTATACTACTATTCCACTTAATAATATAATACATTATTTTGTCTATTTTATAAAGGAAAAAGAGAAGGTAATCCTTCTCTTATGCCAATAATCTATCATATACAATTTTTAGAAGCTCTTCCTTTAATCTCTTACCTTCACTTAATATATTGTCTACCTTACCACCTATTTCATCTTTAAAGTCTTGATCTTTTATACTGCCTAAATTTATTGTTACATTAAATAGTGCACCTTCTAAGCCAGCATATGCTAATAAAGTTCCAACGCCAACGTCTGTAATAGCATTAATATTTCCATGCTTTGCAAATACATCCTGTAATTCCAATAATCTTAGGCATTTTTCAGCACATCTTAAAGGAACTTCTAGGGCTATTTTATATCCTTCTTGAATAGCATCCCTTCGAATTGCCTTTTCTTCCTCTGTTTCCTTTGGAAGTTTAAAGGCTTCCATTACCTTATCAAAGGCCTTAGTATCTTCATCTACTATTTTGTTTAGCTCTTCAATAAGACCTTCAACTTCCTTAGCATTTTTAGTTATCTCTTCTTTGATTTCATTTGATAGTTCTTCATAAGCCTTTTTCCCAACAGTTAAATTATTTACCATACTAGTAAGGCCAGCTCCAAGACTACCTACTAAAGCAGAAACACTTCCCCCTCCTGGTGTTGGATCTCCACTAGCTACATTAGCTATGTATTCTTTTAAGCTTTTTTCAATAAACATTAATACCCACCTCCTAGAGATATTTTACTATAAAGTATATAAAAAGGGAATAATTAGTTCCCTCTTATAGTATATACTAATTCTCCCTCACTTCAGTGTAATCTAATCTTTCCTTATTTTTGAAATTCATATCATAGTCTTTCAATAAATGTGCCCTTTGAGGAGTTAATATCAATAGTCCTATTAAGTTTGGAAAAACCTTTTTTAAAAATTCCCCATATTCTTGCTTAAGGTCCCCTTTATGATTCTTATTTTTGCCACGATATTATTGTATAACAAATGGGTATTTTTGTAAATATGGTTTGTTAATATTTTCACGTTTATTGGATATTTATATTGTTTCTAATTTTCTCAATGAAAAACCAACCATATCCTGGTTGGTTTTTGCTATAAGGATAATATTCCCGACATAACTATTTTTGCCCTTCCCCCCACTTTTATTATATAATCACCATCTTTTTCCTCAATCTTACAGTAAATTTTACTTGGCCTATTCATCTGCTCACCTTGATAAGAAATTAACTCATTACCTTCTAGTAAATTATTCTTTTTTAGATAATAGATTAGAGCACCATTTGATGTTCCCGTTGCTGC
>JAAYFT010000005.1 GCA_012728125.1 Tissierellia bacterium
CAGCTGATAAGTCTTTTCTCTTTTCCATACCCCTACCTCCTAAGGAATTCTTTCCTTCTCTTAAAATTATTCTACTATCTCAAATCTCATAGCTTCCATATTTAGACGAATTTGCTTTCCAACTGGAGTTTCAGTTTCTGAAGTAAATGTTTCTTCAGCTTCTTTTGCTTCTAATATTTTGTTAATATCCACTTCTTCTCTCATTGTCCTGTCTAACAATCTTACTATTATTGTTGCTGCTTCTGCCCTTGTACCATTAGAGCTACCGTCAAATAAACCATCTTTTGCTTTTCCAGTTATTAGACCTTTTATAAATGCTTGTTCTGCATAGTATCTATATTTAAAATTGGCCCTTACCTCCTGATAATCACTTATTATTTTTTCTATCCCATCTGTACCTGCTTCAGGTTCCCCCAATATTTCCTTTGCTATATTTTAACTACTATATATGCCATTTCAAATCTTGTAATTGGCTTATCCCATTCTGCTTGCCTAAAATCGCTAATACCTAATGATAGTATTTTCTTTTCTGATGCTATTTGAAATATGCCCGCTGCCCAATGGTCACCTGAATTACCCGCTACTTCACCATTTAATGCACTTCTCAATGCTAGAGCTACGAACTCTGCTTTTGTTATAGTGTTATTAGGCCTGAATGTTCCATCTGGATAACCTGAAATCCCACCTCTAGCTACTAATTCCCTTATGTAGTTTTCTCCCCAATGATTTTCAATATCCGTCTCTACCTCCTGTTAAATAGTGTTAATTTTATTCTAATGGTAATTTTCACATTTGTCTATCATGATAAAAATAAAAATCCTGGTTTCCACTTGATCTTGACTTGGGTTACATGATTTTTGCATAAAAAAACAACACTATTAAAGTGTTGTATATGTTGATATATGGCGGAGAGAGAGGGATTTGAACCCCCGGTGCAAGAAACTTGCACAGTGGTTTTCGAGACCACCACCTTCAGCCTCTCGGTCATCTCTCCAAAAATATTTACTTAGATATTATAACATAAAAAATACCATAATAGGAGAAAAAATTACTCCCTCCTAATAAGCTCATAGCCATTAAAAGGGAGTTATTTCCCTATTTTAAAACTCTGTCCATTAGATTTAAGAAGTTCTTGTAACTTATCTTTTCAATGTCTTCCTTGGAAAAACCTCTTTCGCTTAATTTTTTTATCAAATTTGGAGCCTTAGATATGTCTTCTATTCCCGGTGTCCCCCTATAAGGGTCCTCTATAAAGGTACTAGATGTGTCTGCCTCTAAATATTCAAAGAAATCAAATCCAAAAGCTACATGGTCAATGCCTATTAGCTCAACTATATGTTCAATATGGTTTATTAGATAATCTACATCTCTCTTGTCCCTATCTACATGAATAAACTCATTAAAGGCATTAATTCCTACAAGGCCTTTACTTTGTCCTATGGCCTTTATTTGGTCATCAGTAATATTCCTTGGTACATCACAGAGGGCCCTGGCATTTGAATGTGAGGCAATAATAGGTTTTGTTGCTACGTCATATATATCCCAAAAGGTCTTGTCATTTGCATGGGATACATCAAGTATAATCCCTAAATCTTCTATGATTTTCACAGCATCTTTTCCTAATTTAGTTAATCCTCTGTTTATGTCTCCTCTAGCTCCTGTTGCAAAGGCATTTTGCTCATTCCAAGTTAAGCTTATCTGTCTGAATCCCATCTGGTAGAGAGTATATAAGCCTTCTACATCTTCTCCAAGGAAGGGAAGCCCTTCTATACCCAGTAGAACTGCTAACTTTTCCTCTTCTACTGCCTTATAAAAATCCTCTGTGTTATAGATTATCTTTAATATATCCTGATTTTCCCAGATTTCAGCAGACATATGCTTTATACTTTCCTCAAATCTTTCCCTTGGCCTTTCATCATGGGGGGGATCAATCCATACTACAAAGGTTCCACCTACCATTCCACCTTTTTTAAACCTGTCTAAATGATATCTTTTAATAATATCCTTTTCCCCTAAACTTCTCTTTACTGTCACATCGGTCCATATGTCACCGTGTATGTCTATTAACATAATTCACCTCCAAATTTTTAAAGGGCACAGGATGTGCCCTCTTTTTATAGTAGTTGTAAGAAATTACCCATGAATATTCCTAAATAGTTACCTATTACATAACCTAAAATTCCTGCTAATATAATTGGTCCTATTAATTTATTCCAGCCTTTAGCAATTGCCATGGCAGCTGCTGTAGTAGGCCCACCTATATTAGCATTTGATGCAACTAGGATTTCTTCTAGGCTAAATTTGAATAGCTTTCCTAATACTAATGATATTACCATATTTACTAACACAATTATACCTATAAATACTAGGAGTAAGGGAGCCCTTGTAAGTATTAATTTTAAAGATGCTGGTACTCCTATAACAACTAGGAAGATATAGATTAAAAAGGTTCCAATTTCTTGCGCACCATGAATATTACCCATAAAGTTTGGTGCAAATGTAGCCAATAGCATAGTTATGGTAGTTATCATTAAATACTCATTGCCTAAGAAGCCATTAATTAAATTTAAGAAGAAGTTTCCAGTAGGAATTACACTTCCTAAATATCCTGATATTTCTTTTGATACCCATACTATTACAAAGGAAAGTGCTACTCCAAAGGCAATATCCTTTAAAGAAATTTCCTTTCTTCCCCAGTACTGGGCAGCTAAAGTTTCTCCCTCTTCAGTATCTACTTGGTCTTCTACCTCATCTATATAAGGATGAGAGAATTTCTTTCTGAAAAAGGAAATTGAAGGTATAGCTAATAACACAAAGAAATAAAGTGCCATAAGCATGTTGTCAGCAACTACTAGAGCAGAAACCCAATCTCCGTCAGTACCGAAAGACTGTGCCATAGCTGCAAAGTTTACTCCCCCGCCTATATATGAACCTGTCATCATTGCAGCCATTTTGTAAAGGTCTGGTATATAATTTTTTAGTAGTATAAAAGCTAAAAATACTCCTACAATAGTACCTATTGAGCTTAATAAGAACATTATTAATATCCTACCGCTTTCTCGCCAAATTTTTTTGATATTGGCATTAAATAGCAGTAAAGGTATTCCTAAAGGTACAACATAACCCCATACATTGTCATAAGTAGGTGCATCTGTAGGTATTACCCTAATATTAGCAAGAAACATAGCTATTAATAAACCAATAATTGCTCCTGTAACCTTAGATGCCCACTTATAAGTTTGTTCTAAGTGAATACTAATTGCAGCAATACTAACTAAGATCGCCCATAAAGCCCATGTGTTTTCTGGACTTATTAAAGAAGTCATTTTAATTCCCCCTTTTTTTTGTTCATTGCCAATATTATACAATATATTAAAAATATATTCAATATATTAAATAAATATTCATTATACTGAATTATTTTTAATCACAGG
>JAAYFT010000058.1 GCA_012728125.1 Tissierellia bacterium
CAGATGAGGGCAAAAGGCAGTACGAGGCTGCAGAAAGGGCCAACAGGAGAGATAATGGTGGTATTTTCACTAGGGTATATGATAACCTAATAGACGGTATGAAGGCCATCATAGATAGGGCAGGTCCAGGGCAAGATGCTGACCTATTAAGGTCTATTAAATCTAATATCCTCATAGACTTCGTTACTAGTAAGTCAAGTATATCTGATTTAGACAGGGAAGTATTGAATATCAATAGGAGAATTGATGATTTAAATGCTCAGTTAATAAGAAAAGAAAACGCATATTATGCTAAATTTGCCAACATGGAAAAGATGTTACAGCAAATGTATAGCCAAAGTAACTGGCTATCACAACAATTTATGAGATATTAAGGAGGCAGAAAATGTCATACGAAGCATTAAATACCTATAAGCAAAACACTGTACTAACAGCCACTCCTGAAGAATTGACCCTTATGTTATATGAAGGGGCCATAAAGTTTATGAAAATTGCTAAATATAGCATTGAAAATAAAGATTTAGAAAGAGCCCATTCTTCCTTAATTAGGGCACAAGATATTATCCTAGAGTTAAATTATTCTCTAGATATGAACTATGAAATATCAAATGATTTTAGAAGCTTATACGATTTTATCCATGAAAAGTTAGTGGATGCCAATATAAATAAGGAGATACAGCCAATCGATGAAGCCCTTGAAATTGCAGAAGAAATGAAGGAAACATGGAAAGAGGTAATGAAGCAGATAAAATTGAAAGTATACCAATCTAAGTAGGTGTTTATATGAAAAATGAAAATATTAGTAGGATGATAGACCTTTCCATGAAGAAAAAGGAATATCTCTTGGAAATATTGGAACTATCGAAGAAACAAGAGACCATTATAGAAGAAGATAAGTTGGATGAATTAGACAATATATTAAAGGAAAAAGAAAAGATTATGGGCAAAATCGACGTTTTAGATAGTGAGTTTCTAACTGTCTATAATAATGTAAAAGATGAAGAGAATATAGACAGCTTTGAAAACCTGCCAATAGAAAGGTATGAAAACCTAAAGGATTTGAAAGCTATAGTCAATGAGATCAACAATATATTAAATACCTTAACCATTTTAGACAAGAATAATATAAGTAAGATGAAGGCTAATTTAGAAAAGACACAAGCAGATCTTAAAAATGTTAAATTAGGAAAACGAGCCTATAAGGGATATGGCTATGGAGATGTAGGCAGTATATTTATAGATGAGAAAAAATAGAATGTATCTTAAGGACATATTATATAAATAGTATGTCCTTTTTTTCAATATCAACCAACTTGTCCACAAAAAAATTCATCAAAATACAGATTATTTACAGTTTTTCACAGACTTATACACATTATCCACAAAACTATCAACAGGCATTAACCACATTGACTAATATATAATTAACAATTTATCCACAAAGAAAATTTGACCGTGGTGTAAAATCTGACAAAAATTGTTACAAAGTTGTTATTAAAATTGATTTTAGGGTAATATATATAACAAACAGTATAAACCTCAGGTTTATATGAAAGGAGTTGGGTTTATGAAATTAAATTTTACTGGGAAAAACATGGAAATAACAGATGCACTCCGAGATGTAACAGCGAAAAAGCTAGGGAAATTAGACAAATACTTCCAAAAGGATATAGAGGGAAATGTTACCTTTAGCTCCGAAAAGAATAGAAAGATTATAGAGGTAACCATAAACCTACCAGGCACTATTATAAGGGCAGAAGAGTCAACAGATGATATGTATGCATCCATTGACAGGGCTGTAGACATATTGGAAAGGCAAATCAGAAAGCATAAAACCAAGCTTCAAAAGAGATACCAAAACAATGAAACTATCAGGTTTGAAAATGTAATACCTTTACCAAAGGAAGAGGATTATGAAAGACCAAGATTAGTGAAGAGAAAGAAATTCGGCTTGAAACCCATGTCATCAGAGGAAGCCATTTTACAAATGGAATTACTTAGGCATAATTTCTTTGTATTCCTAGACGCAGACACAGAAGGAGTAAATGTTGTTTATAAGAGAAAAGATGGAAATTATGGGTTAATAGAGCCTGAACTTTAATATAGAGTGTAATTACAGGGCATTTGATGCCCTGTTTTTTATGTTGAAAGAAATTTTAATAAATGGTAAAATTATATGATAATGATAATGAGGTTGAAAGGTGGTAAATTAATTGAGTTTACTAAAAAAGATATTTGGCTCCTATAGCGATAGGGAATTGAAAAAAATCACACCTCTTGTAGACAAAATAGAATCTCTAGATGCAAGTATGCAAAACCTAACAGATGAAGAGCTAAGGAATAAAACTTTTGAATTTAAAAATAGATTACAACAAGGAGAGACCTTAGATGATATTTTACCAGAGGCCTTTGCTGTAGTTAGAGAAGCATCAGCAAGGGTTTTAGGTATGAAACATTTTAGGGTCCAATTATTAGGTGGAATTATTCTACACCAAGGTCGAATTGCAGAGATGAAAACTGGTGAAGGAAAGACCTTGGTGGCTACTCTTCCTGCCTATTTAAACGCTTTGGCAGGTAAGGGTGTTCATATAGTTACTGTAAACGATTACCTTGCCAAAAGGGATAAGGAATGGATGGGTAAGATCTATGAGTTTTTAGGCCTTTCAGTAGGCTGCATCCTCCATGGCCTTACCAATGAAGAGAGAAGAGCTGCTTACAATTGTGATATTACTTATGGTACCAACAATGAATTTGGTTTCGATTATTTAAGAGATAATATGGTAATTTACAAGGAAGAAATGGTACAAAGAGAGCTTCACTATGCCATAATAGACGAAGTTGACAGTATATTAATAGATGAAGCCAGGACTCCACTTATAATTTCAGGTACAGGAAATAAATCTACTAAATTATACGAGTTGGCAGATAACTTTGTACAGACTTTAACTTTTAGAATAGTAAATCCAAATGAAGAAAAGCCTGATCCCTTCAATAGGGAAATCAAGGAAGAAACTGTAGACTTCTTAGTTGACGAAAAGGCTAAAACCTGTTCTATCACTGAAAAGGGTACTGCTAAGGCAGAGGCTTTCTTCGGTATAGAAAACCTATCTGATATTGAGAATATGGAAATCGCTCACCATATCAATATTGCCATGAAGGCAAGAACCTTGATGAAGAGGGATATAGACTATGTGGTTAAAGATGGAGAAGTAATTATAGTAGACGAATTTACTGGTAGGCTTATGTATGGTAGAAGATACAGCGATGGACTACACCAAGCCATTGAAGCTAAGGAAAGATTAGATATTAGGTCTGAATCTAAAACCTTAGCCACCATTACATTCCAAAACTATTTTAGGATGTATACTAAACTTGCTGGTATGACTGGTACTGCTAAAACAGAGGAATCAGAGTTTAGGGAAATCTATGGCATGGACGTAGTGGAAATACCTACTAACATGCCTGTAATTAGGAAAGACTTCCCAGACGTTATCTATAAGACAGAAGCTGCTAAATTTAGGGCAGTAGTCAGGGAGATAAAGGAAAGACATAGTACAGGTCAGCCTATACTGGTAGGTACTATTTCCATTGAAAAATCTGAAATCCTTTCTAAGATGCTTAAAAAAGAAGGCATACCCCATGAAGTGTTAAATGCTAAATACCATGAAAGGGAAGCTGAAATAGTAGCCCAGGCTGGTAGGTTTGGTGCTGTTACCATAGCTACTAATATGGCTGGTAGGGGTACAGACATAGTCCTAGGTGGAAATCCAGAGTTCTTGGCTAAGCAGGAGATGAAAAAGAAAGGCTATCCTGATGAAATCCTGGCCTTAGTAGATAGCTTTGTGGATACTGAGGATGAAGAAGTCATAGAAGCAAGAAAGGTATATAAGGAAATCTATGATAGATTTAAAGTTGAAACTGATAAGGAAAACAAGAAGGTAATAGAAGCTGGAGGCCTTCATATTATAGGTACAGAAAGACACGAGTCTAGACGTATAGATAACCAGCTTAGGGGCCGTTCTGGTAGACAGGGAGACCCAGGTTCATCTAGGTTTTATATATCCTTAGAGGACGATTTAATGAGGCTATTTGGTGGAGAAAGAATTATGAGTTTAATCGACACCTTAAAGATGCCAGAAGATGAGCCTTTAGAGCATAACATGCTTACTAAGTCCATTGAAAATGCCCAAAAGAAGGTAGAAGGAAACAACTTCAGCATAAGAAAACACGTATTAAAATACGATGATGTAATGAATACCCAAAGAGAAGTAATATATGGAGAGAGAAGGAGAGTATTAGAAGGAGAAGACCTTCGTTCCCATATCCAAAATCAGGTTAGAAACCTAGTGAAAGAAGCAGTAAATATCTATACTGGCCAAAGTAAGAACCAAGAGGAATGGGATACTGCTGGCCTAGAAAAATACATTACCAACCTTTTCAGCATAGATAGGTTTTTACCTACTATAGATATTAAAGAATATACTAGTGAAAGCCTAGTGGAAAAGATAATGGAAATGGCTGAAGAGAGATATAAACTTAAGGAAGCTGAGTTTGGTGAAGAAAGGTTTAGGGAAGTTGAAAGGGTAATACTACTTCAAGTGGTAGATAGCAAGTGGATGGACCACATAGATGCCATGGATCAGCTAAGACAGGGAATTGGACTTAGGGCCTATGGCCAAGAAGACCCAGTTAGGGCATATCAAAATGAAGGATTTGATATGTTTAACGAAATGGTTCATAGTATTTGGGAAGACACAGTTAGGTTCTTATATCAGGTAGTAAATCCGGAGAAAATAAGGAGAAGAAAGGTAGCTGAACCTATAGTAACTAGTGGTGATGAACCAAATAAGCCAATTGTGAAGAAGGGCAAAAAAATAGGAAGAAATGACCCTTGCCCATGTGGTAGTGGGAAGAAATATAAGAAGTGCTGCGGACAATAAAATGGGGTGATTTTTTGCAGGATATCTATTTAAATAAAGAAAA
>JAAYFT010000006.1 GCA_012728125.1 Tissierellia bacterium
AAGTTAGTTATGGATAATAATTGGAGTTGGAAGGTCAGTTTTATGCCAATGCAATAAAAATTTCCAATAGAGCAAAATAGGAAATGTTTTGGAAAATTATTATGCTAAACTTAAGCTAACCTAGCTAGGGAGTAAGTTTAGGAGATGATAACCATTACTACAGTAGAACTATTACAAAAATCTATTGACTATATTGAGGAAAACCTAAAGACGGATATTACTATTACGGAAATTGCCCAGCATGCTGGATTTAATGAATTGGGTGAACTCATGGTAAACCTGTGGAAACTCCTTCTCTTTCATCAGCTGTTCAGTAGTAATTCCAGTTAATTCTGTAATGAATTCACTAACTTTTGCATATATGCTAGGTTTTATATAACGATTAAAGCTGTCTATGGTATTTAAATTGTTATCTAATTTTACTGCCCCAATTTGAATTATCTCCAATAAAGACCTATTCCCCTAAAATCAAGCCTTTGTAATGAAGAAAAGTCTTGATTAAACTCCAAATCTAATACTATGTAGTACATAGAAGAACTCCTTTATCAAACTTAAAATTTTCTAATCAGATTATACAAGATAGATATTTTATGCTATTCTAATATAGTGAATCTTATTATATACTAAGATATAATACATATACATATATATGATTTAAAAAGATGGAGAAAAAAGTATCAGACAAATGGGTATAAGATTAGAATAATAGTAATAGTAGTTCTTTGAAGTCAGTAAGTTTAGGAAAAGGAATTGGAGGGATCTAATGAAATTATTATTGTTACCTTTCACATTAGCATTTAAAATTGTTGAAGGTGTCATAAAAATTACAGGAAAATTAATAGCTATATTACTTGGACTTATTATTACAATAATTGGACTCTTATTGACCCTTACTATTGTTGGTGCAATTATTGGGATTCCTTTAATGATACTAGGAATTATTATGGTAATAAAGGGAATATTTTGATCATGATAGAGTAAGAAATAATAGTAAAAACTCCTATGGGCACCCATAGGAGTTTTTCTTAGAATGCTGGTACTACAGCACCTTCATAGGTTTCTTCAATATATTTTCTAACTTCTTCTGATTGTAAAGCTTTTAATAGCTTTTTAAACTTCTCTTGATTTTCTTGGCCTGCCTTAACTGCTACTAGGTTTGCATAAGGTGATTCTCCACCCTCTACTAAAAGTCCATCTTTAACTGGATTAAGGCCAGCTTCTATGGCATAGTTTCCATTGATTACAGCACCATCTACATCATCTAAAGTTATAGGTAAAACTGCTGCTTCAAGGGCTTGGAATTTAAGGTTTTTTGGGTTTTCAACTATATCAACTTCAGTAGCATTTACTCCAACACCTTCCTTTAACTTAATTAAGCCATTGGCCTCAAGAAGAAGTAAAGCCCTACCGCCATTTACAGTATCATTAGGAATACTTATTGTTGCACCATCGGGCATTTCATCTACAGAGTCATATTTATTTGAGTATAGAGCCATTGGTTCAACGTGTACCTTACCAAGGGATACCAAGTCTAAACCTTCTTCAGCTACATGGTTAAGTAAATATGGCTCATGTTGGAAAAAGTTAGCGTCTAATTCACCGCTATCAAGGGCTAGGTTTGGTGTTATATAATCGGTGAAAACTATTACTTCAACATCTACACCTTCTTTTTTCAAATCGTCAACTACTAATTCAACTAATTTTGCATGAGGTTCTGGTGAAACACCTATTTTAATCTTTTCTATTTTTGTAGTATTTGTAGTATCTGTATTATTTTCTACATTAGGACTTTCTTGCTTACATCCAGCTAATAAAGATATTGCTAATACTAAAACTAATGTTAATGATAATATTTTTTTCAATTCAATTCCTCCTTGATTTTTATTTATTTTTTATTCACTAATTTCGAAATCCTATTTCCCAAAAATTGTATTCCCTGAACTAAAATTATTATTACAATAATAGAAACAACCATTATATCTGTCTTACGACTATAAAGTCCAAATCTAATAGCTAAGTTGCCTAAACCACCTCCTCCTATGGCTCCAGCCATGGCTGAATATCCTATTAAATTTATAATCGTAAGGGTTACTCCCGAAACAATGGATGGAAGTGATTCTGGTATCAAAACCTTTAGTACAATTTGAGGAACTGTAGCCCCCATGGCAAGGCTGGATTCAATTACACCTTTTGGAGTTTCTTTAAGACTACTTTCCATAACCCTGGCAACAAAGGGAGCGGCAGCTATGGAAAGAGGTACAATAGTTGCGGTAGTACCTATGGTTTTTCCAACTATTAGTTTTGAAATGGGAAAAACTATTATCATTAGTATAATAAAGGGAATAGACCTTAATACATTTATTATTCCACCTAAAACCTTGTTAAATAAAGGTTTTTCCCATATGTTACCTTCTTCAGTGATTACTAAAAGTATACCTAAAGGAAAACCCAATAGTATGGAAAAAACAGTAGATACAGCTACCATATATATGGTTTCTAATAAAGAAGGTATAACCATTTCAGCCATTATATCACCTCCACATAGACATTTTCATTTTCTAAAAACATTAAGGCATTGTTTATTTCATCATCTTCTCCTATTAACTCGAGGATTAGGTTACCTATACTAGTTGAATGTAGACTATTAATATTGCCAGATAGTATGTTTACATCAATATTGAAATTTCTTATTACTTTAGCCACAATAGGTTTTTTAGCACTATCTCCCATAAAGCTTAATCTAATGATTTTTCCTTTGTAGTTTTTAGGGTTTATTATTTCTTCTTCAACATTACCCTGTAGAGAATTAATAAAGCTATGGGCTATTTTAGTCTTTGGATTTTTAAAGAGGTTTTCCACAGTGTTTATTTCAACTATTTGGCCTTTTTCCATTATGGCTACTCTGTCACAAATTTCCTTAACTACTTCCATTTGGTGGGTTATCATTACGATTGTAATATTAAATTCATCCCTTATTTTTTTTAGTAACTTCAATATGGATTTTGTAGTTTGGGGGTCTAAAGCAGAAGTCCCCTCATCACTTAGTAAAATCTTTGGATTGTTAGCAATTGCCCTAGCAATGGCTACTCTTTGTTTTTGCCCTCCACTTAATTGACTGGGATAACTATTTTTCTTGTCTTTTAAATCTACATATTCTAAGAGTTGGTTTACCCTAGCTTCTACTTGTTTTTTACTTTGTTTTTCAAGTTTTAATGGAAAGGCAATATTTTCATAAACAGTTTTTTGCTCTAAAAGATTAAAATGCTGAAATATCATGCCTATGTTCTTCCTTGCAAGTCTTAGTTCTTCTTTGTTAAGGCTTGTCAAATCAACACCGTCAATATGGATTTTACCTTCTGTGGGCTCTTCCAGCCTATTTAAACACCTAATCAAAGTGGATTTACCTGCACCACTTAAACCGATAATTCCAAATATTTCGCCCTTATTGATCTTTAGAGAAATATCTTTAACAGCTTCTAATTTATCTTTTCCATTATGGAAGACTTTACTTACATTGGATATTTCAATCAAGCTTCTTACCTCCTTTTCTAATTCACAATTATTATGGTTAAGCTTTTAGTGGTTATTCAATAATTTTTATTGGCTACATTAGGTCAACTTTAGGTCATAAAAAAAAGCCTTCATCTCTTTGCAAAAAGCAAAGGGACGAAAGCTTCGTGTTACCACCCTTAGTTCATACTGCCCTCACGGTACAGTACCTCATCGAGTACGCAGGATAAAATCCATCAATACTCTAGCACTGTAACGTGTGCACACGTGAGTGCCTAAAAAAATTCGACACTCAAGCTCCGAGACCATCTTCAGACTGTTATCCTCTGCTTCTTCTCACCAACCGAAGCTCTCTGTATGAGTATTCACAATCCTACTCTTCTCTTCAAAGCATTTAAGAATTTATCAATTTAATACAACATTATAACAGCAAATTTTTCTTTGTCAATAGAAAATCAAAAAAATTATATTTATTTTTTAGAGAAAATCGTCTACTCTAATAAATGTGTCAAGATTTATACATATATATAGCCATAGTTGTCGAAAAATTGGAAAAAAAAGACATTAAATGAAAAGCAACATAATAAAAAATAATGCTATAATATTAGAAGTACTAGTGAGTTTTTGTCCCAAATTTGGTGGGCAGTCCCATTATTATAATATCTAATTTCCCATGCATGGTAGCTATTCGTTTTTAATATTTATGGCTACTTCAGCAGTGTGCTTATATATTATATATTTGAAAATATAGATTGGAAAGCCAGATTTCTATCTTATTATAGAAGAATATACAAAAATAAAGGATAGGGCCTATAGCTTTATAGTTAATGTGCTATAG
>JAAYFT010000059.1 GCA_012728125.1 Tissierellia bacterium
AGTATTACAGACCTTTCAATGACGTTTTTTAGCTCCCTTACATTTCCCTTCCAAGGATAGTGTAGGAGTATATGCATGGCTTCCAAATCTATCTTTTTAAGATTCTTATCATAGTAGGTAGAGAATTCATTTATGAAAACATTGGACAAAGCTATAATATCTTCTTTTCTCTCCCTTAAAGGAGGGATTTCGATTTTTATTACATTTACTCTATAATATAGGTCTTCTCTAAAATTTCCTTTTTTTAACTCCTCCAGTAAATCCTTGTTGGTTGCTGCAATTACCCTGACATCTAAATCTATGCTGTCTAAAGAGCCTATTCTTTCAAACTGTCTTTCCTGTAATACTCTCAAAAATTTGACCTGCATTTTTAAGGGCAGTTCTCCTATTTCATCTAAGAAGATTGTACCCCCTTGACCTTGTTCAAATTTACCTATCTTTCTATAACTAGCACCTGTAAAGGCCCCTTTCTCATGGCCAAAGAGCTCACTTTCAATTAGGTTTTCAGGAATAGCAGCACAGTTGATAACTACAAATCGTTTATCCTTCCTATGGCTTTTCTTATGTATTAGTTTTGCTATTACTTCCTTTCCAACACCTGTTTCACCCATAAGCAACACCGTTGCATCGGTCTTAGAAATATTGTCTATCATGGATACAATATTTCTCATCTCTTCACTGCTATAGACTACACCTTCATTTTCATTATAATCTATATTATAATTCATTATATTTTCATTCGTTTTACTCATAATGTAATCCCCTTTTCAAAATTCCATAAATTATAACCTTATTATCTCGCCAGGTAATTTACCAGTATGAGTATCCTCTTCTATTACAACTTCACCATTAACTATAACATATTTTATTCCCTCTGAGTATTGATGAGGACTATCAAAGGATGATTTGTCTATGATAGTGTCTTTATCAAATATAGTAATATCGGCCTTATACCCTATGTCCAAAAGACCCCTATCCCTTAAGTTCATCTTCATGGCAGGTAGTAATGTCATTTTGTGAATGGCATCTTCCAAGGCCAATATTTTTTTCTCCCTAACGTATCTACCTAGAATTCTTGGAAAAGCCCCATAATACCTAGGATGTACCTTTATATCCTTGTAATCCCCATAGGGAGCTACTGCCAAGCCATCAGTACAGAAAATAGCCATAGGTTGCTTCATGACTTCAATTAAATCTGTTTCTAACATGGCGAAGAATATTATTTTTATAACTCCTTCCTCATCAATTAAAAGTCTTATAGCAGCTTCTTGAGGTGACAGGTTCATCTCCTCTGCAATCTCTTCCATATTCATTCCTTCGTATTTCTTGTTTTCTGCCTTTTTCATGGAAACTATCCTTATCATATTCCATGAAGAGCCTAGCATAGGGTTTCCCCAGTTGCTGTTTGAGTCCATCATTTCATCAATTACTTTCTTTTGTATAACATCATTTTTTAAATAATTTACCATATTCTCTGGACTTAATTCCCTAATCCAGGTAGGCAATACATCTGCTAAAACGCTTTCATAGGCAGTATATGGATAGACATCGTAATGTATGTCTAAGCCCTCATTTCTGGCTTTATTTATAATTACTATTGCATCCTTTACCTTCCCCCAGTTTTGTGGATGGGCAGCCTTTAGATGGGATATTTGCAGTTTAACTCCAGACCTTCTAGTTATGTCCAGTACCTCGTTGATGGACTCCAGTAGGTAATTTCCTTCCTCCCTCATGTGGACAGAAAGGATTCCGTCATACCTTTTTACAAGCTTAGCCATTTCTGCCAACTCTTCAACAGTAGCTAAGGAATCTGGGCTATTGTCCAATCCAAGAGATAGGCCATAGGCTCCATTATTCATCTCTTCTTCTAGTAACAATAACATCTTATCCATTTCTTGTTTAGTTGGAATCCTCTTGTCAAATCCCATTACAGCAACACGAATACTTCCATAGCCTACTAAGGCAGCTATATTGACTGAAATACCCTTTTTCCCTAGTATATCAATGAATTCCATATTGCTGTCCCATTTCCAATAGTTAGGCTCGTTTTTGTTTTGAACATAGGAGCTGGTGTATTGTTTTAAATCTTTTAAACGGTCCTTATTAACAGGGCCTAGAGTCCTGCCACCTTGTCCAACTAATTCTGTAGTTATACCTTGCCGTATTTTGCTTTCAGCTTTGGGATTTCTGTAAAGGGAAAAATCAGAGTGGGAGTCTATATCGATGAAGCCAGGACTTACTATATAGCCCTTTGCATCTATTATTTTTGATGTATCTGGCTTCAAATTTTCTCCAATGGCTTTTATATATCCATCTTTTATGCCTATATCAGCTATAAATGAGCCCTTGCCTGATCCATCTATTATTTCTCCATTTTTAATTACTAAATCATACATAGGCCTTCTCCTCTCAGAAAATATTCCAGTATAATCTATTTAAAGATATTTTAACACACCCTTTATTAACCTGCAATTTGCTTAAATTCCATATCATCTATAAGTGTAAAATAAATTTACAATTTGTATTTATTTAAGGCTAAAATAATGTATACTTTTTTTACAATAAGTGTAATAGAATAAATTTAAAAAATTCATTTATGAGAATTTTCACACTCTTTTTAATTTAAAAATGGCAAAATTTAGAGACTTACCATGTAAATAATAAATTTAGAATGGGAATATTAAAAAAATTGGTATATTAATTGCAATATTATATTGTAAATAAAATTTTTGTCCTTTATAGGAGGTGGTTATAGAAAAAGTAATTTACACTAACCTAATAACCTATATTACTATAATATTAAAGGAGGAGTTAAAATGACGGAAAAGACTAAGGTTACCAACAAGACTTTCAAAATTCCACATACCTATGTATTGATATTTTGTATTGTCATTATTGCAGCATTATTAACCTATATAGTACCTGCAGGGGAATACGCGAGAGTGGAAGATCCTAATACTGGAAGAACCGTAGTAGATCCAAATTCCTTTACAAAGGTAGAAAGAAATCCAGTTAATCCATTTGAGGTATTAACTGCTGTTCCAAGGGGTATGATTGCTGCAGCCCAGATAACCTTCTTCATATTTATAGTTGCTGGTTCTTTCCAGATAATTACATCTACAGGTGCCATTGAAGCAGGAATCTACAGAGTAGCTAATATGTTAAGAGGAAAAGAGCTCCTATTAATTCCAATATTTATGTTTTTATTCTCATTAACTGGAGCATTTTTAGGATTTGCAGAAGAAAACATAGTATTTATTCCTGTGGCAATATCCTTGGCTAGGGCCTTAGGTTATGATGCAATAGTGGGTATGTCACTTGTAACCCTAGGGGGAGCAGTAGGCTTTAACTCTGCAATGATGAATCCATTTACTGTAGGTATTGCCCAAGGTATAGCTGAATTACCACTGTTTTCAGGTATAGGTCTACGATTCATAATATGGTTAGTATTATTAGCTGTGTCTATATATTATGTAATGAGATATGCTATGAAAATCAAAGACAAACCTGAATTAAGTATTATAGCAGAGGTAGAATTAGAGGAAAGAAAAAACAGTACATTTGATATAGGTGAAGATAAGAAATTATTACCTTCTCATTACCTAGTTTTCTTAGTTTTAGCTGCTGGACTAGCAACAATTGTATATGGGGTTTATAAATTTGGTTGGTATATCAATGAAATTGCAGCAGTATTTTTAGGAATGGGTATTATCAGTGGATTTATAGGAAAAATTGGCCCAAATAAAATGGCCCAAGAATTCATAAATGGAGCTAGAGGTATTGTATTTGGAGCCCTAGTAGTTGGAATTGCAAGAACTATTCTTATAGTATTGCAAGATGGATTGATCTTAGACTCTATCATTTACTACTTAGCAAGTCTAATTAGTGGCTTACCTAAAGCTTTAGCAGCTGTAGGAATGTTTATTATCCAAAGTTTAATTAACTTTGTTATACCTTCTGGTAGTGGGCAAGCTGCAACTACTATGCCTATTATGGTACCTTTGGCAGATATACTAGGCATATCACGACAAACTGCAGTATTAGCCTTCCACTTTGGAGATGGTTTTTCTAATACCTTCACACCAACTGCATCTACACTAATGGCATCTCTTTCAATAGCTAAGATTGCCTATGATAAATGGCTTAAATACTATGCAAAGCTATTCTTCATATGGAGTCTAATTGGTGCAATATTCATGATTATTGCTACAGTAATTAACTACGGACCATTCTAAATGGGAAAATAGACATAAGAGGTGTATTATGAATTTAAATGAAATAATTAATGACATAATTATAGTGGACGGACATACAGACATACCTAGAGATGTGTTTTTAAGAAAGGCAAAGGGAGAAGGAAATCCATTTTTTGATAACCACTATACTCAGCTAAAAAATTCTGGTGTGAGTTTAGTCTTTGCCAACATATTTACCAAAGGCTCAGAAGAAGACTCCCTAATTCAAGGTTTATTGGAACTTGAATATATGCATAAAATTGCAGAAGAATCCGAAGATATAGTAATAATAAAGGACAAGGAAGATTTAGAATATGTTTTAGAAAATAAAAAACTTGGTCTAGTTCTTTCCTTGGAAGGCTTTGAGCCCTTATATGGTGATTTAGAATTATTAGACTTATATTATAGGTTTGGTGTAAGGGCAGGTATGCTAACTTGGAATAAAAAGAACCCCTTTGCCCATGGAAACGATGAAGAAAAAGGAGGCCTTACTGAACTAGGCTTTGATGCAGTTAAAAGGATGAATGATTTAGGCATGATAATAGATGTGTCCCACTTAAATGATGATGGATTTTGGGATATAGTGAAAGCTAATAAAAAACTTACAGTAGCATCCCATTCCAATGCTAGGGCTTTATTTAACCATCCAAGAAACCTAACAGATGACCAGATTAAGGCCATAGCCAATAGTGGTGGTGTAATAGGGATTAACTCCTATTTCTCAAAGGTAGACGAAGAGGACCCTGGAAAGTTAAGAACCAAGGATGATGAAACTGAAACCATCCACGATGTAATAAAGCATATAGAATATATGGTAGAACTCGTAGGATACGACCATGTAGCCTTGGGACTTGATTTTAATATGTACTTAGGAGATTTTGGAGTTAAGGGGCTAGAGAGCGCAGAACAGATACCAGATCTAATAAAGTTATTATTAGAAAGAGGTCATTCCATAGACAACGTTCGAAAGATAGCAGGAGAAAACTGGATAAGGGTATTAAGGGAAATTCTTATATAAAGTCATAGGATAAATTTTTATCCTATGACTTTTATTTATGTGTTATGGGATTTAAATGATAATAATATAAAAAGATGGCTATTAGGTTGAAAGCTAGTATAGGGAATCATTGTAGGATTTATGTAGATATCAATAAGGATATGGGTTGGAAATTTATGTTTTAGAAAGCTATAATATGGATAAAATAATTGTTGGTGATAAAATTTACAGTAGGTTTTTTATAATCTACTTAACAAATTTTTTATATATTGAATCCATATTAGCTAAAAACATTGATTCTTGACAAAACCTGTATTTATGCTATAATAATATAGTCGTAAAAAGACAAGCAATATGGGGGTAGATGGGTGCTGGTGTGCCCTCTGGTCTTCAAAACCAGCGCGAGGCGTTAGGAGCGTCTTGGGTGGGTTCGATTCCCACATACTCCCGCCAT
>JAAYFT010000060.1 GCA_012728125.1 Tissierellia bacterium
AAAAACAGACTAAGAATACTTAGTAGGTTAAATAGTATTCAAGGAATGTTGATGGATATATTGACATAGAAATAGATAAGGGCAGCGTATAAAAATGATATGCTGCCCTTTTATTATTTTTGTGATATTTCTCTTAATTTCTCATATAGTTTTATTTCTTCATCTGATAAGCTTGGTGGGTTTACTATATTTATTTCTAGATATAGGTCCCCTTGCTTTCCTTTCATATCCCTATATCCCTTCTTTGGTACTCTTATTTTGACCCCTGAGGAAATAAGTTTAGGTATGGTTACTTTGATTTTCCCCTCTAGGGTAGCTACTACCACCTTATCTCCTAAGGCAGCCTGCCAAGGTAGTATGTCTAACTTAGATATGATATCCAAACCTTCAAGCCTGTTTTTACCATCTTCTATGAAGTTTATCTTAAATAAAATATCTCCCTTTATTCCCCATTTTTCTCCTTTAACTTTCAATTTTTTCCCGGGCAATATTCCTTTAGGAACATTAACAGTTAAGGTCCTGTTGTTTCCACCAATATTTAATGTTACATTTTTCGTTACTCCATTATATCCTTCTTCAATTGTAATGTTTAACTCTGACTCATAGGAAGGGGCTTTCCTACTATGTTTTTTGCCACCAAATAGGTTTCCGAAGTCAAAGGCTGATCTAGGACCTTTTGATTTTTCCTTAAAATCCATGCCTCCAAAAAACATATTGAAAAAGTCGCTAAAATCTCCATTGGTGGTATAGGTATAGTTATATCCATTTCCAAAACCAAATTGAGATGGGTCAAAGTGTTGACCATTGGTAAAATTATAGCCTGAACCAAAGGCATCATATCTTTTCTTCTTTTCTTCATCTCCTAGGACTTCATAGGCTTCATTTATTTCCTTAAATTTTTCTTGAGCCTTAGGATCATTTGGGTTTAAGTCAGGATGATATTTCTTAGTTAATTTTCTATAGGCTTTTTTTATTTCATCCTGTGTAGCTGTTTTGTCTACTCCTAATATTTTATAATAATCCTTATATTCCATAGATCTACTCCTTCAAACTTATTCTGACTTTGATTGACCTTTAATATATACCCATTTATATTATATATACAATATGTATCTATTTGTAAATATTTTCTTCTTCATTTTTATAGTATATTGCTATTAATCTATCTAGTTCTTCGCTTATCTTTTGGATTTTTTCCTTATCGTCTTCTTCAAGTGCATCATGTAACCGTTCTCTTAATTGATTAATCTTTTCCTTCATCTCTTTCCTCCGTTAAATTATTATTTATTTATTATAATAAAAAAATGTTAGTTTTTCAATACTTTTGTAGGTAATGTCAATATATTTTTTATGCAAATAGCCTATTTGGAAAATTCTAGAAAAATAATACAATATAATTGAGGTGGCTGGTATGTATAAAATAAATAACCCATTAAATTATAAGGAAATAGGTTCAAGGATTAGGACCCAAAGAGAAAAACTTGGACTTTCTAGAGAGAATTTTGCAGAATTATTAGGTTTATCCCCTTATTATGTCGGCCAGTTAGAGAGGGGAGAACGGAAAATGAGCATAGATACATTGGCAAATGTCTCCAAAGTCTTAAACATATCAACAGATTATCTCTTGTATGGCTTTACTTATTATATGGAAAACATTATGGTCAATGAGTCCTTCAATGATATCTACAAAGAAACTATGGATATTGAATTAAGGGGTTTATTGGAGGTATTAAAAGGCAGTACTAAAAATGAGGTGTCTCTCATAAAAGATTTTATTAAGTTAATCCTACCCTACATTAAAAAATAGGGCATTTTTTTGCCCTATTTTGTCTATTTTATATACTTGTCTATTATATTTATTATTTCCTCTATTTTTTCTTCTCCTTGTTCTTCTCCTTGTAGAATTGCTGTAGCTACACAGGATCTTATATGGCTATTTAATATATTAATATTTGCCTTTTTTAATAGACCTATAGCAGAAAGGATTTGGGTAGATATGTCAACACAATATCTGTCCTCTTCTACCATTTTTATTATACCATCTATTTGCCCCCTAGCAGTCTTTAACATATTTGCTGCTCTTCTTTTTCCTTCATTCATTTAATCACACCTTTATTTGATTTCTACTACATCGTATCCTGCATCTTCTATGGCTTCTTTGATTAAATTATCGTTTAAGTTTTCACCTTCTACTTCTACCTTTTTTGCTCCTAAATCAACTACTACTGATTCTACTCCCTCTAAGGCTCCTACTGCCTTTTTTACTGCCATTTCACAGTGTCCACAGGACATTCCTTCTACTAATAATGTTTTTTTCATATTATTACCTCCCAGTTTTTTAGTTAATAACTAATAGTGAATAGTGGATAGTTATAGGAATCTAGCTTTAGGAGTATTGATAGTCACTTTTCACTCTTCACTATTCACTAATTATTGAATTTCTTAAGTCTTAGTGAGTTTGTAACTACAGAAACTGAACTAAAGGCCATGGCTGCCCCTGCAATCATTGGATTCAAAAATCCTAGGGCTGCAAAGGGTATTCCTATACTATTATAGAAAAATGCCCAGAACAGATTTTGTTTTATGGTCTTCATAGTTCTATGACTTAACCTAATGGCTGTAACTACTCCTTGAAGATCTCCCCTCATAAGGGTAATATCTGCTGCCTCCATGGCTATATCTGTACCAGTTCCTATAGCAAAGCCTACATCTGCAGCTGCCAGGGCTGGTGCGTCATTGATACCATCTCCAACCATACCTACATCTTTACCTTCTTTTTTAATCTGCTCAACAACGTCTGCCTTGTTTTCAGGTAGGACTTCTGCCAATACGTTGGTAATGCCAACTTCTTTAGCTATGGCCCTTGCTGTCCTTTCGTTATCTCCTGTTATCATATATACATCCAAGCCCATAGACTTAAGTTCTTCAATAGCATTCTTAGAAGTTTCCTTTATTTGGTCTGCCACTGCTATTATACCAACTAACCTATTATCTATGGAAATCAACATGGCTGTTTTTCCTTCTTCTTCTAATCTTAGTAGATCTTTTTCTCCCATTTCTATAGAAATATTATTGTCCTGCATAAGCTTTCTATTTCCAATGAGGACTTCCTTGCCTTCATAACTTGCTTGAAGGCCTTTACCAGGTACTGCCATGAACTTATCTGGTTCTGTTAATCTTAATAATTCTTCTTCTCCCTTTTTCACTATGGCCTGGCCTAGGGGATGCTCTGATGTTTTCTCTACAGAAGCAGCTATCCTTAAGACCTCATCCCTGTCTATACCTTCAAAGGTTAGAATATCTGTTACTTCTGGTTCCCCTTTCGTTATGGTACCAGTTTTATCGAATATTATGGTATTCATCTTGTGGGCCCTTTCAAGGTGTTCCCCAGATTTAATGAGTATTCCCTTTTCTGCTCCCTTACCTGTACCAACCATAATAGCTGTTGGTGTTGCCAAGCCTAAGGCACAAGGACAGGCTATTACAAGTACTGCTACTGCGTTTATTAGGCCTGTATTAAAGTCTCCTTTGATTAGTGTAAATCCTAAAACTGTTACTAATGCTATGACTACTACTACAGGGACAAAAATACCTGATATCTTGTCTGCCAACCTTTGTACCGGTGCTTTTGAGCCTTGAGCATCTTCTACCAGCTTAACTATTTGAGATAATACTGTGTCCTTGCCGATTTTAGTAGCTTCAAACTTAAAGGTTCCAAATTTATTTATGGTGGCCCCTATTACTTCATCACCTACACCCTTATCAATAGGTATACTTTCTCCTGTAATCATGGACTCATCTACTGCTGAATTTCCATCTACTATTATGCCATCTACTGGGATCCTCTCTCCAGGTCTAACAACTATAATATCTCCAATATCTACTTTTTCTATAGGTATATCTTCTTCTACTCCATTTCTTATGACCCTTGCAGTCTTTGGTTGAAGTCCCATAAGCTTCTTAATGGCTTCTGAAGTCTTGCCCTTTGCCACTGCCTCAAAGGTTTTACCTAGTAATATTAAAGTTATAATAACTGCTGAGGCTTCAAAGTAGAACTCATCTACTCCTTTTATTAGGTTATAGATACTATAAAAGTAAGCCGCTGAAGTTCCCATGGATACTAAGACGTCCATGTTGGCCCCTCCACCTCTTAGGGAATTGAAAGCTCCCTTGTAAAACCTATAGCCTATAATAAATTGTACTGGGGTAGCAAGGATTAACTGGAACCATCCATTGGTTAAAATATTATGGTATCCTGCCATATGGAAAAACATGGCTGAGAACAAGGGCAAGCTTAATGCTGCTGATATGATAAAGGAGGTCTTTAAAGATTTTATCTCTTTTTCCCTTAGTTCCTTTTCCCTATCTAGATCTCTTTCTACTTCTAGTTCAGCCTTATATCCAGCCTTTTCTATGGTTTTAACTAGTGTGTCATCATCAATAGCCCCTGATGGAAATTCAACTATGGCCTTGTTAGTAGAAAGGTTTACTGAAGCATTGACTACTCCATCTAGTTTATTCAATACCTTCTCTACCCTAGCAGAACAAGCTGCACAGGTCATACCTTCAACAATTAGGGTTTTCTTAACCAAAGGAACTTCATAGCCTGTTTTCTCTATGGTTTTAATTAGGTCCTCTGGTTTAACCTTATCCGTATCAAATTCAATGCTGGCCTTATTAGCCAATAGGTTTACTGCAGCTGATACAACCCCTTCATGCTTATTTAAAGCCTTTTCAACCCTAGCAGAGCAGGCTGCACAGGTCATACCCACCACGTCTATATTGATTTTTTTGGTTGCCATTATATCACTCCTTTTCAATCCCCACCCCCCGGGGTGTGCCTTTATTATATGTCTTATTTTATTTTTTGTCAACAGGTTTTTTCTATGATTTTTTTGTTAAGTTTTTGCCATTTTTGTCTCCATATGTATATATATCTATTGCCATTACATACATAATATATTATAATTATAATGATGATAATGATTATCAGTATCTTTATTACATAAACGTTGGAAGGATGATTGTTGTGAAACATGTATATCTATCTTCATTAAAGCCTAATGAATATGGAAAAATTAAAGGAGTTGCATGCTGTTGTAAGGCAAATAAAAGGTTATATGAATTAGGCTTGTATAGAAATGCCCTTGTAAAGGTTGTAAAAAACGATTTTGGACCTATTATCTTAAACTTGTCAGGAAATAAACTTGCTCTAGGCCGAGGATTAGCATCAAAGGTAATGGTAGAGCCATATTCTTACGAGAACAACTGATAGTTGTTCTCATCTAGTTAGGGGGAATTGTTAATGAGTATTATTGCATTAGTGGGAAATCCCAATAGTGGGAAGACCACCTTATTTAATGCTTTAACAGGCTCCAATCAGCATATTGGAAATTGGCCAGGAGTTACTGTTGAAAAAAAGGAAGGAAAATTTAAGCATAAGGAAATACAATATAGTGTCATCGATTTACCAGGCACCTATAGTTTAGGAGCCTATTCAGAGGATGAAATCGTTGCACGTGATTTTATATTAAAAGGCAATCCAGATGTTGTAATTAATGTGGTAGATGCTACCAATATAGAAAGAAACCTATATTTAACAAGCCAATTGTTAGAAATGGGCACTAAGGTAGTAGTTGCTCTTAATATGATGGATGAAGCCAAGCAAAAGAATATTGAGATAGATGTCCATGCCCTATCTAAGAGTTTAGGAGTCCCAGTAGTAGCTACTATTGCATCAAAAAATAAGGGCTTAGGAGACTTAATTGAAAAGGCTGTTGAATATGCCAATAGTGGTAAATATTCAAAAATAGATATTAGTTATGGAGAAGAAATCGATAAGGAAATAGAAAGGATAGGATCATTATTAGACAATATAGATTCAGAATATCCAAATAAATGGCTAGCTATTAAACTACTTGAAGGCGATGAGGAAATCTACAAGCTTGTTGCAAGGAGATTTAAATTACCGGAGGATGTCCTTTCATCTATTAAAGAAAAATCCATATATTATGAATTGGAAATAGTAGATAGAAGATATGGTTTTATAGGAAATATAGTTAATTCAGCTGTAAAAAAACCTGCTCAAGAAGTTGAAACTATAACTGATAAAATCGATAAGATAGTTACTCACAAATATTTTGGTATACCTATTTTTGCAATAATCATGTTTGTAATCTTCCAATTAACCTTTGCCATTGGACAAGATTTATTAGGTGGTTATGTAGGTGATTTTGTTGGGTTTGTTGGAGAAAAAATAGTAGACCTACTAACTTTAATTAACTCACCTGAATGGTTGAAAGCCTTCATCTCAGAAGGTATCTTTGGTGGAATAGGAACAGTATTTGAATTTATACCACTAATAGTAGTTTTATATTTTTTCATTGGAATATTGGAAGACACTGGATATATGGCAAGGGCAGCCTATGTAATGGATGGACTAATGAGGGCCCTTGGCCTTCATGGAAAAACTTTCATTCCCATGATCGTAGGCTTTGGTTGTAATGTTCCAGGTATAATGGCTACAAGGACTTTAGATAATAAAAAGGACAGGATGATTGCATTGCTTATAAACCCATTCATGTCCTGTGGAGCAAGGCTGCCCATTTATCTAGTCTTTATTGCAGCCTTTTTCCCAAGCCATGGTGGTATAGTACTGTTTTTACTTTATGCCTTTGGAATAATCACTGCCTTAGTCATGGGCAAAATATTCTCTAAGTTCTTATTTAAAGAGGAATCAT
>JAAYFT010000061.1 GCA_012728125.1 Tissierellia bacterium
AAGATGTAAACGATTCCATAGATAATATTAGAAAAACTGCTAGCTTTGTCAGCGAGAATATTGCCAATGGGAAAATAGAGATCCTGCCCTACCATTCTCTAGGAAATTATAAGTATGATAAGCTTGGACTTAGTAAGTTTAAGAATGAATTTGAAACTCCTACAAAAGAAGAAGTCTTTAATGTAAAAGAAATTATTAAAAGTTATGGCATAGAAATTGTAGATTTTAAATAAAAAAAACCTCCCTCTTTTGTAACTAGCAGATTAATTATTGAAGTATAAAATTTACCTTCCTTGAGAAAATAATACAAAAGAGGTGAGGTTTTTGTTGAGAGTTCAAAGGTATGTTAACGATATAGAAAAGATAATTGAGAAAACAGAGATCTACGGTAGAGAATTGGGTATTGTAGGTAAGTATTTAAACATCAATATAAAAAGCAATATTAGAAACTATTTAGATATGATTTATGAAAGAAAGGGTTTTAGTAGGGAGGAATTAATTATTATTATAAAGGAATTCAATGAATACCTTGATTATAGCTTACTAGATGAATATGATGATAGGATGGACTCTTTACTCAATATGACTAGCGAGCAAATAGACTCAAACCTCCAAGATATTGACAGTATTAATGAGCTTAACTAACCAAAAAATGCAGGAAATCTCCTGCATTTTTTAATATATCAAAGTTCCACTATCTCCATTTAGGGCATCTTCTGCTTTTTCTAAAGACCCAATTATGGCCCTTCTTCCTTTTTTAGATTTAACAAATTCTACTGCTGCTAGGACCTTGGGAAGCATGCTGCCTGGAGCAAATTGCTTTTCTTCCATATATTTGTAGGCTTCTTCTACTGACATTTTTTCTAAGTCTCTTTGGTTTTCCTTTCCAAAGTTTATGGCCACCCTATCTACTGCTGTTAAGATAAAGAGATAGTCTGCATCTATTAACTCTGCCATTTTTTCACTGGCTAGGTCCTTATCTATAACTCCAGCTACCCCTTCATAGCCTAGGCCTTTTTTAATTACTGGAATTCCTCCTCCACCTACAGTTATGACTATATGGCCTTTTTCCACTAAGGCCTTTACAGATTCCTTCTCCACTATATCTATTGGTTTTGGTGAAGGGACTACCCTTCTGTATCCCCTGCCAGAGTCTTCTACCATCTTATAAGTTTTTTCTTTCTCTAGTTTTTCCGCCTCTTCCTTAGTATAAAACTTGCCTATGGGTTTTGTAGGATTGTTAAAGGCTTCATCCTTGTCATCTACTACTACCTGGGTTATTAGGGTCACCACAGGCTTATTTATATTTCTCCTATTCAGTTCCTCTAAGATCCCATTTTGAAGGTGGTAACCGATGTAGCCTTGGCTCATGGCTACAGATTCTGGAAAGGGCATATTTACATCTTCCATCATAGAATTGATCATGCCTACCTGGGGACCATTGCCATGGGCTATGATGATTTCATGACCCCTTTCTACTAGATCAACAATTGGCCTTGCAGATTCCTTTGCTATCTTTAGCTGGTCTTGTGGGCTGTTGCCTAAAGCATTTCCACCTAGGGCTATTAATATTCTACTCATAATATCCTCCAATACTTTATTTGTAAATATTTTAACTCTACATTAAATGAATTTCTACTATTATTTTATATTATTGCCATCTTCTTTAAATATTCCCACAATTCCCCAAAACTAAACCCCTAGTAAACTTCCTATGATTATTCCACCTTTTCTGAGTTTATCTATTTACTTTGCATCTTTCTTCTATCAATTTCTTCCATGAGCTTAGCATTTATGTGGTCATAACCCTTTGGCCTATGTGGCACTAGACAATTAGAGCAATCTTTTATCCCATGGTAATCAACATAGTTTCCCCCACATTCTTCTAGTAGATATAGGGGGCAGTAACAAAACATACAATTAAAGTCTTCAATATTTTCCACTTTGTGGCAAGGGAAATAACTGCAATCAAGGTTTCTATAAAACCTATAGGAGTTTTCCATTTACTCCACCTCCTTTATTTCCAATTCTTTTGGTCCATTTCGTCAACTACTTTTTATGAGCTTATGGATAGAAACGAGGAATAAAAATCCCTAACCTAGGTTAGGGACATCAAATAAAGTCTATTGAAAGAGTATCTTAGGACTACTATAAGCTGATTTTATTATACCTTTTTAAATTCAATTGTCCAATGGATGCCTGTACCAATACTATAGGCCTTGGCAAAATTACCTTGGTTAATGGCTACTGCCATCCTCATTAAGGAATTGACGTAAATTATTTGTTCTGACACGTAGACATC
>JAAYFT010000062.1 GCA_012728125.1 Tissierellia bacterium
ATGTACTATATTGCAAAAGGACTAAACCAAAAATGGTTAGCTGTTGTATTTGCATTCTTTGGTGCTTTAGCTGCATTTGGTATAGGTAACATGACTCAATCAAACTCTATAGCAGTAGCTATGGAAACATCATTTAAAATACCACCGCTAGCTATGGGAATCATAGTTGCTATAGCCGCTGGTCTAGTAGTAATAGGCGGTCTTAAGAGGATTGCTCAAGTAACAGAACTTTTAGTTCCATTCATGGCAGCATTCTATATCCTAGGTGGATTAGTAATTATAATTATGAACATAGGTCAATTACCTAATGCAATTGTAACTATTGTAAGAAGTGCATTTACTGGTCAAGCTGCAATTGGTGGCTTTGCTGGTGCAACAGTTATGAATGCTATGAGATACGGGGTTGCCCGTGGAGTATTTACAAACGAAGCTGGTCTAGGTTCTGCTCCTATAGCTCACGCTGCAGCAACTACAGATCATCCAGCTCGTCAAGGTCTATGGGGAGTATTCGAAGTTTGGATTGACACATTAATCATAGCAAGTATAACAGCTTTAGCAATTACACTTACTGGTGTATGGGAATCAGGTGCAACAGGTGCTGCTTTAACAATGTCAGCATTTGATACTGTAATACCAAAAGCAGGTGGATATATAGTATCTATAGGTCTATTACTATTTGCATTCTCTACTATCTTAGGATGGGAATACTATGGCGAGAGATGTGCTGAGTACCTATTTGGACCAGGTGTTATTAAGTTCTACAGAATTATCTGGATACCATTCATAGTTATTGGAGCTATCGGTGGACTAGAATTCATTTGGAGCTTAGCAGACACATTAAACGGTCTAATGGCTATTCCAAACTTAATAGGACTTGTATTCTTAAGCCCAGTAGTATTTAAGCTTACTAAAGAATTCTTTGGTAAATACTATAAAGCTGAAAAAGCTAAATAAATATAAAGTAAGGAGGACAAACTGTCCTCCTTACTTATTTTTCATATCGCTTCTATACTTTTCCATAACACCCGAAAAGATTTCTGCACTGGTAGGTGGAGTATAAGTAATTGCATTTGCTCCAGCCTCAATGGTGGCCAAAATAGTTTCTTCAGTAGGCCCACCAGTTGCTATAATAGGGAGTTCCTTTCCATATCGGTCCCTGATCATTTTCACTAGGGAAGTAGTTCTTGCCCCGCCTGATACGTTTAATATACTTGCTCCTGCCTTTAGCTTTCCATCAATATCATCACATTCTGAAACAACAGTTGCTATAATTGGGATATCTAACATTTCCTTCATCTGAGCAATTACATCGTTGGCAGTAGGAGCATTTACTACTACTCCATATGCCCCTAAAAGCTCTGCCTGAAGGGCAATGTTTATGGCCCTTTTACCAGTAGTCAATCCTCCACCGACTCCTACAAATACAGGCACTGGAGCAACTTCTAAAATAGCCTGGGTTATAGATAATTGTGGTGTAAATGGATATACGGCTATTATTGAATGGGCATTAGAATTTTTGATAATGGCTACATCAGTAGTAAACAAAAGGGATTTGATTCTAGTTCCTAATACTTTTATACCACTGGCTCTATATATAGCAGAAGGAACTTCAACCATTCTGGTACGAAGCTTTGACTTCACTTCTGGAATATACTTTTCCTTTTCCACTCTAAACCACCTCTTCTCTTTTCGTAGTACATACATTATACCCTAAAATCTATGAAAATACTTTATGTTTTTTTGTTGTTTAATTTATAATAAAACGGGTATAAATAAAAAACTGTGAAAATATAGTAATAGGAGAGTGAGACAACATGAAATTTCTTCAAGGACTAAACGCACTCTGGGAAACTGCTATTAGTATTATACCATTAACAGCAATATTAGCAGCAATTCAGATGCTTATCTTTAAAAAACCATTACACAGTGTTAGAGATTTTATTATAGGGTTTTTCTTATCCGTAATAGGATTACATTTATTCTTAAAAGGTACTACCATGAGTTTAATACCCTTAGGGGATTCAGTTGGAAGAGGTTTTGTAACTTTGAACAAAAAATGGATTATACTATTAATAGGGTTTGCCATAGGCTATGGTGCAACTTTAGTGGAGCCAGGTCTACAAGCCCTTGCTTTGGAAGTTGAAGAGCTATCAGCAGGAGCTATACCTAGTAAGGTACTGATCCATGGAGTTGCCATAGGATTTGGCGGAGGTATGATGATAGGACTATTAAAAATACTTTTAAACCTTCCATATGTGAAAGTTCTAATACCACTACTATTAATAGTAATAGTATTATCCCTATTTGCACCAAAGCCATTTGATGCCGTAGCTTTTGATGCAGCATCAGCCACAACAGGACCTGTTAATATACCTATAAATATGGCCTTGGCCATAGGTTTAGCATCTGCCATTGAAGGTGTTGACCCTCTTATATCAGGCTTTGGTATTGTAGGGCTCACGTCCATAGGTACGATGATTTCTGTAATGTTATTAGGTATTATATCTAGACTATAGGAGGGGTATCATGTTAGATGTAAAATGTATTGTTGCCATAGTTGAAAGAGGTAGGGCAGATAAGGTAGTTAATGCAGCCAAAAAAGAAGGGGCAAAAGGTGCAACCATATTCTATGGCAGGGGAACTGGAGAAACGGAAGCTAAAAAGTTCTTAAAGTTACACATAGAATCTAGTAAGGAAATCATACTTATCTTGGTAGAAAGAGAAAAGTGTAAGAAGATAATAGAGGCTATGGTAGAGGCAGGAGATATAAAGAAACCTGGCACAGGTATAATTTTTACACTGGAGATTTCAGATCTTATAGGATTACGTCATAGAAAGGAATTCAAAGAATAGTCTAATCTAGGCAGGGAAAAATATCCCTGCTTTTTTTAATGGATTTTATAAATCCTATTGAAAAAGTGTTTGGAAAGTGTTATCATAAAAACAGATACAGTACATAATACAAAACAATATGTACCCATACAATAAAGGAGTGAACCAGATGAAAGGTATGAATACTAAGGATTTGACAAGATTAGCAGTTCTCATTGCCTTGACTACAGTAATGACCATGGTAATCCATATACCAACAATCGGTACCAATGGGTATTTAAACTTAGGTGATATGGTAGTATTCCTTTCAGCAATGATTTTAGGCAAGAAAGGTGGATTTATAGTAGGAGGTTTTGGTTCAGCCCTGGCTGACATGTTACTTGGATATACCCATTATGCTCCCATTACTTTTATAGTTAAGGGTTTTGAAGGATTTATAGCAGGTCTAATACTAGAAACAAGATTAGGTAAGAGTAAACCCATTATAGCTACAGCCATAGGTGGCCTATGGATGGCCTTAGGATATTATTTAGCAGAAATATTTATGTATGGAGCAAAAGCTGCCCTAGCAGCCATACCTGGAAATATAATGCAGGGCCTATTTGGGGCGGTAACAGCCGTATTATTGTTTATGGCTTTAAGAAGAAGTAAATTAGTAAAACAAAGATAAAAAATGCACAAGAGTTTTCTCTTGTGCATTATTCTCTTGCTGTAGTTCTGTCAAAGATAAGCTTAATACAGTATAGTCCTGCTAAGCCAACTAAACCATAGACGACCCTACTTAAAAAGGCATCTTGGCCACCGAAAATAGTAGCGACTAAATCAAATCTAAATAAGGCTATTAATCCCCAGTTTATGGCTCCTATAGTTACTAAGGTTAAAGCTGTTGTATCCATAACTTTCCTCCCCTCAAAACTTGGTTAGTTTTAGTATTACCAAATGTAAATTGCTTATCCATTAATATGAAATTTAGAGGGGAAAGATTTACTAATCTAAACTCTTTTCTGTTTTCAGTTCTAGCTTAGGTAAATAGGCTTTAGACTGGGCAGATTTTTTTATTTCTCCCAACTTATTGAATTCCGTTTCTAAATTTTCCCTAGCTACAGCTAACATTAATTTTAGCCTATTTTCTTGGTTAACCTTAGTAGCACCTGGGTCGTAGTCTATGGCTACAATGTTGGCCTTAGGATAAAGGGCCTTAATCTTCCTTATCATACCCTTGCCTACTATATGGTTAGGTAGGCAACCAAAGGGTTGGGTACAGACCACATTTTCATATCCATTCCTAACTAGGTCTACTATTTCAGCCGTTAAAAGCCAGCCTTCTCCCATTTTACATCCTCGGCCAATTACTTCTTCAGCTAAGGACTTCAAATGGGTAAAGGGAGAAGGTGCTGTGAAATTGCTGAATTTTTTTACCGCCTTTATGATCATTTCTTCATACATATTTAGGTATTTTAATACAAGGGCTGCAGCATTTCTTATTATCTTTGATCCACCGTAAATATCTACGTCTTCTATCCTATTGTTTACACTATACATTAAAAACCCCATTAGGCCAGGTACCATGACCTCGCACCCTTCTTTTACTAAGAAGTCCTCTAGGTGGTTGTTGCCAAGCTTAGAGTATTTTACATATATTTCACCTACGATTCCTACCTTTGGTTTTATTTCATATAGTCTAGGTATTTTATCAAAGGATTGAACGATTTTTTGAAGGTTTTTCTTTATTTCGTTTTTAAGAAATCCCTTTTTTTCCTTAAATTGATTTCCCAATTTTTCTACCCAATAATCTACTACGCTTTGGCTTTGGCCCTTATTTACCTCATAGGGTAAAACCTGGTTGTTCAAAAGCATAAGGGCGTCCCCATAGGTAATTGCAACTAAAAGTTTAACGATCATAGGTAGGGTCAGCCTAAAGCCGCCCTTTCTGCCTAGGCTGCCTAGATCCAGTGCTAATACAGGTATATGGTCGTAGTTTAACCTTTTTAGTGCCTTTTTAATTAGGTAAACATAGTTAGACGCACGACAGCCACCACCTGTTTGAGTCATCAAGAGGGCTACCTTATTCAAATCATACTTGCCGCTTTTCAAGGCATCTATCATCTGGCCTACAACCAGTAGGGCAGGATAGCAGGTATCATTGTGGACATATTTTAAACCTTCCTCCACTACAGAAGGGCCTTCATTTTTTAAAACCTCTATCTTATATCCATAGGCTTCAAATATAGACTTGAAAAGGGAAAAGTGTATAGAACACATATCGGGAATTAAAATTGTATAATCCTTCATATTATTTTGACTCCCTTCCTTGATTTAGTGCTTCCATTAGGCTACGAAGTCTAATTTTTACAGCACCTAGGTTTGTAATTTCATCTATTTTCAATTGAGTGTAGATCTTACCACCATTTTCCAATATTTCCATAACCTCGTCAGATGTAATGGCATCAAGACCACAACCGAAGGAAACCAGTTGAACTAAATTCATATTGGGCTTGTCTTCAATATATTTGGCTGCTGAGTAAAGCCTTGCATGGTAGGTCCATTGATTGAGGACATTGGTTTCTACCTGTGGTAGGTTTTCACCTATGGAGTCTTCTGAGATAACAACAGCGCCAAGTTGACATATGAGCTTATCTATTCCATTGTTGATCTCAGGGTCCACATGGTAGGGCCTACCGGCTAAGATTATAATAGGTAGATCATTTTTGTTTGCATATTCTATATAATGTTTACCCATATTGGCTATCTTTTCCATATGGGAATTATATTCTTCAAAGGCCTTATCCGTAGCATCTTTTACTTCATTTAAAGCAATATCACCATATAGGTGAGATAGGATTTTATGGATTTTTTTCACAAAATCCTTTGGCCTATGGAGGCCTAAATAGTCGTAGATGAAGTTAATACTTTGCAGTTTCTCCACATTGGCAGCTATGACCTCTGGGTAATAGGCAACTACAGGACAATTATAGTGGTTATCTCCTAGGCCTTCATCTAAGTTGTAACTCATACAAGGGTAGAATATGGTGTCTACATTTTGCTCCAACAAGGACTCTATATGGCCATGGACCAGCTTTGCTGGATAGCAAACCGTATCAGATGGGATTGTGTATTGGCCCTTTAAGTATAATTCCCTATTGGATTTGGCAGATTTAACAACTTCAAAACCTAGCTCAGTAAAAAACCTATACCAAAATGGAAATAGTTCATACATATTCAAAGCCATAGGTATCCCAATTTTTCCCCTAGGTCCTTTTACAGGTTTATAAGAGTCTAGTAGCTTTAGCTTATAATCATATATACTCAATTGCTTTATGCCATTTTTCCTAGCAAGAGGCCTTTCACACCGATTTCCACTGATAAACTTCCTATTGTTGTCAAAGGTATTTATAGTAAGGCTGCAGTTGTTGCTACAAAGGCCACAATGGCTAGCCTTAGTCTCATGATAGAAGGACTTTAAGGCCTCCTTATCTAATATAGAGCTTTCACCCTTGGACCTATTCTTAGAATAAATAGCTGCACCATAGGCACCCATAAGGCCTGCAATATTGGGCCTTATAACGTTTCTGCCTATTTCCAATTCAAAAGACCGAAGGACTGCATCGTTTAGGAAGGTCCCACCTTGTACTACAATGTTTTCTCCTAATTCATCTGCACTGGCTGCACGGATAACCTTGTATAAGGCATTTTTCACCACAGAGGATGATAGGCCAGCAGATATATCTTCAATGGTAGCTCCGTCTTTTTGGGCCTGCTTAACAGAGGAGTTCATAAAGACGGTACATCGAGAACCTAAGTCTACAGGGTTTGAAGCAAAAAGTCCTAGGTTGGCAAAGTCCTCAATGCTGTAGTTTAAGGCCCCTGCAAAGGTCTGTAAAAATGACCCACATCCAGAGGAACAGGCTTCATTTAAAAATATATTATCTATAACTCCATTTTTTATCTTAAAACATTTAATATCCTGGCCACCTATATCGATTATAAAGTCAACATCTGGCTTAAATTTCTTAGCAGCTGTAAAATGGGCTATGGTTTCAACTATGCCATAATCGATTTGGAAGGCGTTTTTAATTATTTCCTCTCCATAGCCAGTTACTGCACTGGATTTAATAGTTATATTGGGGTATTTTTCATAAAAGTCCATCAAAAATTCCTTTATTATAGACACTGGATTACCAGAATTGGGAAGGTATTTTGAATAGATAATGTTTTCATCTTCATCGATAATAGTAGCCTTTACAGTTGTAGAACCAGCATCTATACCAAGATATGCATTTCCATTATATTCATCAGGGTTTTTATATAGTACTCTTTCCCTATTATGCCTATCTAAAAACTCCCTATATTCTTCCTCATTGTTAAATAGGGGGGAACTAGATACAAATTCACCTTTATTGGAGCTGTTTTCTATTCTGTTGATGACAGATTCAAGATCTAAGGCTTCTTCTTGTGACATTAGGGCAGCACCTATGGCCACATAATAAAGGGAATTTTCTGGGCATATCCCCTTGGTTTTTAAGGTATTGTCGAAACTACTTCTCAGTTCAGATAGGAAGGTGAGAGGACCACCTAGGTATACAAGGTTACCCTTTAGTTCTCTCCCCTGGGCAAGACCTGCTATAGTTTGGTTGACTACGGCGTAAAAAATACTGGCTGCCACATCTTCCTTTTTAGCCCCTTGGTTTAGCAGAGGTTGAACATCAGACTTGGCAAATACGCCACATCTGGAAGCTATGGTGTATATCTTTTCATGCTTTTTAGCCAATTCATTCATTTCATCAGGGCCTATATTTAATAGAGTGGCCATCTGGTCTATAAAGGCCCCAGTACCACCAGCACAAGACCCATTCATTCTAACTTCAAGGCCATTGGTTAAAAAGAGGATTTTAGCGTCCTCACCGCCTAATTCAATGACTACATCTGCTTGAGGGATAAATTTTCCCACAGCCACTCTAGTAGCATATACTTCCTGGACAAAGGGAATCTTTGCAGATTCAGCTAATCCCATACCAGCTGAACCTGAAACAGATACATTTATGTAATTATCAATATTTAATTCTTCCATAATCCTTTTTAATAGTTCTACAGTTTTTTCAGCGATTTTAGAGTAATGTCTTTGGTAGGATTTAAATACTATATTATCATCATTATCTAATACCACTGCTTTTAATGTTGTAGAGCCTACATCAAGGCCAATTCTCATGTAAATCGTCCTTTCATTAAAGAAAATCATTTTATAATAATGATACCACAGTCGTAAAAATATTCAATATTATTAAAGGCAGGATATAAACCCTGCCTGTTAATAATATCCTCTTTCATATTGGATTGGATACTTTGTTTTTAGCCTGTTTTTATAGGCCATATTTAGGACAAATTGAGGATCACGTAACAGGCCCCTGCCTATGGCCACTAAATCAGCCCTGTCATTATACAATATTTCTTCTATCTGGTCATATTCATTGATTAATCCTACGGCAATAGTAGGTATATTACATTCCCTTTTAATGGTTTCTGAGTGGCTTACTTGATAGCCTGGGAAAATAGGGAATCTTACACTTATTAGTCCACCTGTACTTACATGGACCATATCTATATATTCCTTTACTTCATTGATGATTTTAATCATTTCTTCCTTGTTGATGCCGCCTTCCATGTAATCATCGGCGGAAACCCTTAACAAGACTGGCTTTTCACTAGGCCATACTTCTTTAACTCCTTGTAAAATTTCCTTTAGGAACCTGGTCCTGTTTTCTATGCTGCCACCATATTTATCGGTCCTCTTGTTAGTAAGGGGGGATAAAAATTCATGGATAAGGTAGCCATGGGCTCCATGGATTTCTATGGCATCAAAACCTGCCTTATCTGCCCTTATGGCAGCATCCTTAAAGCTATTAACTAAGCCTTTAATCTCTTCAACTGCTAACTCCCTAGGTTCCCTATACTCGTCACTAAACCTAATAGGTGAAGGAGCCACAATATATTCATCATTAGAAGTACACTTTCTACCAGCATGGGCTAGCTGTATGGCTATTTTACTTCCATAGGACTTTACACTGTCAACTAGGGATTTGAGCCCTTCAATATGGTCATCGCTCCATATACCTAGGTCCTTGCTGGTAATCCTGCCATTGGGCACTACTCCTGTGGCCTCTACGATAATTAAACCTACACCACCTATGGCCCTTGCAGTATAATGTACCCTGTGAAAGTCATTTACAAATCCACTTTCATCAGAAGAATACATACACATAGGCGGCATTACTATCCTGTTTTTTAAAGTCATATTCTTTATCTTATATTCTGTTAAAACTTTCATCTTATCACCATCCTTAGGCTTATATTTACCCAATTTTTTGAAAATATAAAGGCTGATAAGAATTTTCTATGGCTCAATATAATAGCTAATAGTAACATCCTCAAATCTATCAGTAATGAGTTTTTCTATAGGCTTAGTGTTATCGAAGATTAAACTGTCCTTATAATTAATTAAAAAGTGACAAGATTTAAATAGATCCATTCCATAACGGTTAATGGAACTTTCTAAGAAGATATTGACATATTCACTCACTACATTTCTATTTATATTATCGGTATTAAACTTGACTTTAAGAGTAAACTCAAAATCTATTACAAGGTTAATAAATAGGTCCATAGTAGTCCAATTAAATTTAATCTCACCGTCATCAGTATGGCTAGAGTATTTAAAGGGGTCTAATATCAGGTACTTATCCGTAGTTGAGCTTTTACCATGGGCAGTATGGTAGTATTTAAGATAAAGATATTTATTAATAATAGATGAGAAATCAATATCCTCTTCTAAGGAATTATCATATATAAAGAACTTCTTCATGTAGGCTTCAAATAAAGGTTTAACATCTTCCAGGTCTAGCTTCTTGTATTTATGGCCCATACTTTCATAGGCAAAACACTTTTCCTTATGTTCTAAAGGCATACAGCCATACCATTTTTTGAAGGTCCTATAATAATACTTAGTATCAGAAAAGCCACACTGATGAGAGATTTCAGTTATGGTCATATTCTTTAATAATAGGAATTCCGATTTTAGTACCCTTTCATAGTTAATCCTTTCACTGAAACTATAGGTACTTAGGTTTTTCCAAAAATGAGAGAAATATGTTTTTGTGATATACTCCATTGATACAATGTCATCCAAATTAATTTTTTGGGAGTAATTCTCTTGAATATACTTTACAATCCTATGGTACCTATCTAAATGAACTGAGCTTATGAAATCTCCATCCTTCTTTAGGAGCTGGAGCCAGTTAAACTCATATATCATTTGATAAACTAGCTTATGTATCAACATATCATACATCTGGGTAGAAACAGAAGGGTTTAAGCTTTCTGCAAAAATACTGATCAAGAGATTTCTAAAGTGGATTTTGAACCTTTCCTTAGTTTCCAAATCAACTTGACTTTTGCCCAACAACTCTTCATAAATGCTATTTCTAAAGAACATGTATTTAATATAGGGAAATTGTTCTTCGAAATGGTCTAAGTTTATGTAGAATAAAAGAACTATTGATTCATCATCACTTCTTATGGAATGGATAGTCTTATTGTTAATAAAAAAGAAATCCCCTTCATCTAAATGGATTTCCTCAAAATTAGCCTTAATATCAACAGAACCCTTAATAGGTAGGATTATTTCTGTAATATCTTCATGCCAATGGATAGGAAATCGATTGATGGAATGAACTTCAATCTTCAACGGTAGATTTTCTTTGAATTGAATCTTTTGTAGTTTCATACTAGCCCCCCCTTTGTTAATTATATTATACTAAAAAACTAGATTATGACAAAATGAAAAACTCCCCGAAGGGAGTTGAACAAAGGAGTGGTAAATCTATTATATATCGATACCGCCATCTACTCTAATTAACTGACCTGTAACAAAGGAGGAATCGTCACTAGCTAGGAAAAGAGCAGCTTTGGCTATTTCTTCTGGTTGGCCAGCCCTCTTTAGTGGAGAACCTTCTACTAGGTGTGGAACTGCATCTTCTCCACCAATACTATTTAGCATAGCAGTTACTATAGCTCCTGGAAGGATTGCATTGGCACGAATTTCAGGACCTAATTCCCAGGCCATGGACTTAGTTAAACCACATAAAGCATGCTTAGTAGTTACATATGCAGCAGGTCCATGATGGGCATGAGCTCCTGCAACAGAACTTGTATTTATTATAACACCTTTACCTTTTTCCTTCATGATTGGAGCACATAATTGGGCTAAATAAAAGGCAGATGTAACGTTTACAGCGTAAGCCTTGTTCCATTCTTCAAAGCCTAGTTCCATTAATGGTGTTAGACTTAACATACCTGCATTATTAAACAATATATCAACTGTACCATAGGCTTCTATAGTTTTATCAAAAATCTTCTTTACTTCATCCATATCAGACATGTCTGCTATAACATAAATGGCTTCATTACCTTCTGCTTTAATTTTATTTACAACTTCTTTAGCTCTTTCTTCGTTTCTACCTGTAACTACTACTTTGGCACCTTCTTTTGCAAACAATTCAGCTGTAGCACGACCCATTCCAGAGGTTGAACCAGTAA
>JAAYFT010000063.1 GCA_012728125.1 Tissierellia bacterium
AATGACCTATTACAATCATGGATTCTATTCCTAAACCATCTAATAGATATTTCATCGCCTTTGCATAACCTTCACATACTCCTACTCCTAGTTTTAAAATGCCATAGGATGTGTAGGATTCAGGGGGAAGAGACTTTCCTTCCATTAGTCTAGTATCATATCTGGAATTATTTATTATATAATCATGGACTGCTAGTACCTTTTCATAATCAGTCATTTCTCCTGATATATGGTTGATTATAAAATTGTCCCTTACTTCCTTGATTGCTTTTTGATGTTCTTTTATTTCTTTCTTTGATTTGGAGTAATAGATAGTCAACTTACCAAAACGATATTCTGCACCATTATAGTACATAATTTGGGGATTTTCATATACTATTTGGTCTAAAATATTAAATATGTCCTCAGCCTTCATTAGGATAGATAAATCTTTAAACTCTACTTCATTGTCCCCTTCTAATAGGGCTCTTTCGATTTTTGAATATATTTTAGTTTTATCAAAAGTTATCTCTTCTACTGTTTCATATATTTTTTTGCTTAGGGTATTTTCAATAGTAATGAAATCATTATCCTTAAGTAAAATTATGGAAAAAACTATTGCAATTAGAATGGTCTCTATTATTAATATTTTGATTAATCTTTTCACCGCTTCACCTCTCTCTTACATAATAGTATATAATAAATAATATGAAACTCCAAAAGAAAAAAACTTCTAACCAAACAAAAAAACCTTGTAATCAATACAAGGTTTAAAAATTCTAAGCTATATCTCTAGAGCGAATATGCCTTCCATTTCATCATTATAGGCTTCAATAGTATCTAGAATGAAATAGGTAATTTTTAGATTTAAGGATAATGCAAAATTTAAATCGTTTTTCATGCTCTGTCTTAGTAAATACTCATCTACAACTTCGTTAATATATTTTTTTATTTTTTTCTTTAAGCCAATACTATGTGCATCCAATATGTTTAAATCATCTACATTAATAACGTTTTTCTTGAAATCATGTTTTGGAGCCATATCATTTAGTTGAGATTCATATTTTATATGTTTTATCATATTCTCTGAAAAAGTCCATCTAAGTGCATGGGGTAAACACACATAATCACTTAAGTAATGTGAAATTATGCCTATTTTTTTACTTAAGAGTTTTATAGCCAACGGATCTAAGATTTTGTTAAATTCAATATATCTACTAATAAAAATTACTCTCATAATCTCCTTGGCAATGTAGTTTAAACTTTCATCCTTATAATGTCTAATAAATCTAAACTGCGGCAATATGTCTGGGCATATAGAACCCCATAATAGCTTGTCCTTATCTAGTTTTATGCCGTAAATCTTGTCAACATTGTTGTATATTTCTGTTGCAATAATTTTATGAGTATCTGAGAAAATTTGAAACACCCCTTTAAAAATAATACCTTAGTTGATATTAATATAAATAGATTGCAAAGTCAACATAAAATAAATATAAATTCTGTAATAATTTGCCTTAATTTTCTTTCAATACTTCTTTTAAGTAATTATCGTATATGGAAAAATCTCTCTCACTAAAGAGTACAAACTTGACTTGTCGTGGAAAGTCCTCTTCTTCTATAAAGTCTAATACTGCCTTGACAGCTACTTTCACTGCTTTTTCAATAGGGTACCCATATGCTCCTGTAGAAATGGAAGGAAAGGCAACACTGTCCAAATTATACTCCTTAGCCAATTTTAATGAGTTATAATATGCATTATATAATAATTCTTCTTCTCCTGATTTACCATCCTTATATATAGGGCCAACGGTATGGATTACATATTTACAGGGCAGATTGCCACCGACGGTAATTCTTGCTTCTCCCGTTGGACAGCCCCCGATTTTTTTACATTGTTCTAGAATAATCCTTCCACCTGCCCTATGAATAGCACCATCTACCCCTCCTCCACCTAGTAGAGTATTATTGGCAGCATTAACTATGGCTTCAACCTTTACTTTAGTAATATCACCCTGTACAACATTGATCTCTGTATCTTGATATCTGTACATAAAATCACCTCTTATTTAATACAATACTTTTTCTAAACTTACCCAAATATCTTCAGTTTCGAATCCCTTTCTCCATGAAGCAACACCAGCTAAATCGTATTTATGAACTAGGGAAGCCTTTGCCTCCAAAGAATTAGAATCTTCTATCCATATTTTATAGGTGACGTCATCCTTTTCAAGTTGACCATAAAATTGTAATATGTTTTCATCCCATATTAATTCTATATTGTTTTCTTCAATAAATCTATTGGCCCTTTCCATAGATAAGGCTTGTGAAGATAGCTTCCCATCCTTTTCAATCCATAATCTTGTATAAAAAGGCACTCCTAGGACTAATTTATCATTTGGTACATATCTAAGAACACCCAAAATACTATTCTCTACCCATGGATATTCTGCAACGGAACCAGCCACAGGACTACTGGCCCAGTGTTGATCGTAGGCCATTAACATCATGTAGTCCACAACTTTTGATAATCTTTCCCTATCATAACATAGAGACCAATTTTCTGAAGTTGATATGCCTGTTACATCCATAGATACCATCATACCTGTATCTTTAAAAACAGGATAAAGTTCCCTTACAAATTGAGTTAAATAATCCCTAGTCTTTAAATGGATATTCTCAAAATCAATATTTATGCCTTGAAATCCATAGTCTATATAAATGTCTAGGATATCGTTTATTAGTTTTTCCCTTTTACTACTTTTGCTTAATAGTTCATGGGTTAAATCTGGATCAAAACTATTATCTATTAAGGGCCAGACTTCATATCCATATTCTAGATATTTATTGGCATAGTCCTTATTCCCTTTATCAACAATATTTCCATGTTCATTTGTGATGGAAAACCAAGTTGGGGATATTACATTAACTCCTGGAATAAGCCCTATATTATTTGTATTTTTTACTTTGCTGTAGGTATAATCCCATGTAAGATTTATTATTCTTCTATCTTTCTTTACTTCATCATTATTTATTTTTACCTTAAATATATCCTTGTCATAATTTACTTTTATGAATTTTTTCTCTATAAAACCAGGTACTCCATCTAATGTTCTAACCTTATACCATTGTTCATATTCTCCATAAATATTAACTAAGGTACCTATGGAAAGTTCACTATAGATTATTGGAGCCTTTATGCTTAAATCAGTCCTAATAACAGCCTTATCTAGAATGACTTCACCTTTTAAATAATGATAATCGGTAAAGTCTAATACTACTGCATTGGTGTTTTCAAAATAATTGATGTCAACACGATAGTTCCTCAATAAGATATCTATGGGAATATAAACTTTTTTGTTAAATTCAGTAATTACGTTATCTGTTATAAATTCCTTGCTATTGACAGTGGCCACTTGTTCATCTAATCTATACCTTAATACTTTTTCTTCATTTGTAATTATTAGGGTCTCTTCCTCTTCATCATAAAAAATATCTTGGTCAATATAGTGTTTTACTATGGGGAGAGAAAAGTATAATACATTTTCATTGAAGATTACTGGATCTATGCTATCAACAAGTTCATCTTCCACAATTAAATATAGTTCATCATAAAAAGTAATTACTTCAGTATTTGGCCTATATTTTTCCACATAAAAGTAGAGTCCTATAGCCCCTGTTATAATTAAGAATACTAATATTAATATGACCGATTTTTTAAACATAATGTCCCCCTATTTATCTATTATAATTGCTTTTCTTTATTATAATAGATAAATAGGTTTTATACAAATATAATTGACTTTGGTAAATTATAGTAGGAATATGTCCTGGTCTTTACAAGATGAGATTATATCTTCTGTCCAAACTGAAGCTTGAACTTCCCCTATATGTTTTTTCTCTAAGAAAAACATACATATCCTGGATTGGCCAATTCCTCCGCCTACAGTATATGGTAATTCGCCATTTAATAATTGCTTATGATATTCTAAACTCTTCCTGTCTTCAGCATTAGCAATTTTAAGCTGTTCTTCTAAGGCCTTTTCATCTACCCTAATTCCCATACTAGATAATTCAAAGGCAGAATTAATAATTGGATTCCAAAAGATAATATCTCCATTTAAATTCCAATCATCATAATCAGGTGATCTAGGACTATGGGGTTTGCCTGAAGCCAATGGATGGCCTATTTTAGATACAAATACTGCACCATACTCCTTTGCAATTTTATCTTCCCTTTCTTCCGGACTCAAGTCTGGATATAAATCTTCTAATTCCTGGCTTGTAATGAACTTTATTTTTTCAGGTAATTTTTTCTTGAAGGTATTTGGATATAAGTCATCTAAATATCTTTCTGTATCCTTAAATACTTCATAAATATCCTCCACAATATTTACCAAGTATTCATAGTTTCTATCTTCTTTTTTTATTACCTTTTCCCAATCCCATTGGTCTACATATATTGAATGGGTTGAATCTAGAATCTCATCAGGTCTTATGGCATCCATATCTGCATAAATACCTTCGCCTATTTCAAATCCATACCATTTTAATGCGAATCTTTTCCATTTAGCCAAAGATTGTACTATTTCGATTCTTTTGTTGTATTTTCTCATTTCAAAAGAAACTGGTTTTTCTACACCTGAAAGATTATCATTAAGTCCACTCTCTGGTTTAACGAATAATGGGGCGGAAACCCTTATTAAATTAAGTTTTTCGCCTAAACTTCTTTCAAAATAGTCTTTTATTGACTTAATGGCAATTTGCGTCTCCTTCACAGTAAATTTTGTCATAGCAATTTCCTCCTACTTATTATTAGTTTCTTATTTACAATAAAAAAACCTTTCATCCATTTAAGGACGAAAGGTAAATTCCGCGGTGCCACCTTAGTTAGCATAAGCTCACTCAAATAAAGTACGGATTGTATAGTAACTACATTACAATCGATACCCTATAGTCCATAACGGGCTATTCCCGTCTAAGCCTACTCTCTCAGGATTTCGGTTAGATGCTCTAGAATGTTCTTCATTCATTAACTAGTATCGGATTCCCACCACCGCCGACTCTCTGAAACATCGTCAATGAACTACTCTTTCTATCATCGCTTAATATTAAATTATTAATAGTATAAAATATTAAAGGATTAAAGTCAAGGTAAATTTTTTTATTTTTTGTATGTAAGCCTACTATACAGAAAAAAATGCCTTCAGTTATATACTGAAAGCATTTTTATTAACGTACCCTGGAGGATTCGAACCCCCGGCCTTCTGATCCGTAGTCAGACGCTCTATCCAACTGAGCTAAGGGTACATATAAGTGGTGTGAATATGTGTTTGTTGTGTTAGGATATAAAAAGCGGGTGAAGGGAATCGAACCCTCGCAACCAGCTTGGAAGGCTGGGGCTCTACCACTGAGCTACACCCGCATATTATGTGGATAGAATGAAATAAAGTACCCAAAAGGGTACTTTACAATACTTTTCCCTTACGGGTAAATTTATGGAGCGGAAGACGAGATTCGAACTCGCGACCCTCGCCTTGGCAAGGCGATGCTCTACCACTGAGCCACTTCCGCATATTAAGAATGGAGGAGACTGGATTCGAACCAGTGAAAGCAACAGCTAACGGATTTACAGTCCGTCCCCTTTAGCCTCTTGGGTACTCCTCCCTATTATTTTGAGTCCAAAAGGGACTTCTATACTACAAATTAATTAATGGAGCTGGCGAGAGGACTTGAACCCCCAACCTACTGATTACAAGTCAGTTGCTCTGCCAATTGAGCTACGCCAGC
>JAAYFT010000007.1 GCA_012728125.1 Tissierellia bacterium
ATCCAGTATTTGATGGCTTATTTTAAAGCCTTTATTTTCATAGAATTTCAATGCATTGTCATTTCCATTAGATACGAAGATAAATATATCTTTTATTGAGACGAGGGTATAAAAAAATATAGAAAGGCGATAGAATTTTATTCTGATATGCTAGAAACATGGTAATTTTTTGTTTTATATTTAAGCTATTTTAACAGTAGAAAAAGAAAATTATAAGAAAGGGGTTAGATTATGACTAAACATAAGATTTACACTATGAGTTTCGCAAAAGTTTATCCCCACTATGTTGCTAAGGCAGAGAAAAAAGGCAGGACTAAAGCAGAGGTGGATGAAATAATCTGCTGGCTAACAGGATATAGTCAGGAAGAGTTAGAAGCTCAACTTGAAAGAGGGGTAGACTTTGAGACCTTCTTTACAGAAGCTCCCCAGCTGAATCCTTCTAGAGCCCTAATCAAGGGTGTAGTCTGTGGAGTTAGAGTAGAAAATATAGAAGAGCCATTGATGAGGGAAATTAGGTATTTGGACAAGTTAATAGATGAATTAGCCAAGGGGAAGGCTATGGATAAGATTCTGCGAAAATAAAAATGGAATAATACTCCTTGTAGAGGATTGGTAATAGATGGGAGCTTAAAGTCTACTTCAAATTCACTATCTCCAGCCCTTGTTCTTGTAAGTATTTGATTATTTTAGGTAAAGCATCTATAACAGCCTGAGATTCGTGCAATAGAATAATAGCACCAGAGGTATTAGTATTTTTTATGGCTTCCAATATTCTATCTGGGTTTCTAGTTTTCCAATCTTCTGGGTCATTATTCCATAGGACAAGCTTATATTCATTATCAATCGCTAAGTCTATTAGGTGGTTATTATAAGCACCATAAGGGGGCCTAAAGAGAAAAACATCTTCATGGACAATCTCTCTAAGCATATCAATAGAATCTATAAGTTCAATTTCTTGTTTTTCATAGGATAGTATGCTCATATCAAAGTGATTGATTGAATGGGAACCAATGGAGTATCCATTAGAATGGATATAGTCAACATAGTCTGGATATTTTTCAACATTATATCCAACTAAGAAAAAGGTACCACCAACACCATATGATTTTAATATATCGATAATTTCCTTAGTATATTGAGAGGGGCCGTCGTCAAAGGTAAGGGCTACTTTGCCTTCAGGCAGATTATATGTAATAGTATTTTCAAGCTCTATAAAGTGAATACCATCCTTAACAGATGGAGAAGCTTCCATTGAAGTTTCTTCTACATCCAATTCATCTTCTTTATATAGGCCCTGACCTATTTCATGGATCAGGTTAGTTGAATAGGAAATAGGTTCAGATTTCAGAACCTGGTCTTTAACAATATTCAATTCTATGGATTCTGCTAAAACTCCTTCTTTGAAATAGGTTTTATTAAGATAATAATTACCTATATAACCAAAAACCAATAAGGATACGATACTTATGATGGCAGCTGAAACAAATGAAAACCTAAAGAATTTTTCCTTAGAATGACTAACTAATTGATTTGGTTCAAGTTCTTCTTCTCTTGAAGAAGGCTCTTTTAATACGAAAGAGAACTTGTCCAAATCATCAATATCTTTAATACCTTTAATAGCAGTAAGGATTTTTATATAGGCTTCAGAACATAGGAATTCCATTATCTGGCTTTCATCTATGAAAGTTTTAGTAAGCATTGCTGTATATTGCTTATTTGAACTATCATAAAAATTTTTAAAAGATAATCTATATTTATAATTAGTATTAAACTGTACTAGATCCTTTAAGTTTTTGGCTGTAAATTCATCGGTTTCCAGAAAAATCTCAACGGTTTCTTTAAATGTAAAATTAACTTTTAAGTAATATTTATTGTCTATGTTTTCTATTCCTCTTAACTCAAGCAACCTTAAATAATAAGTAGACATATTTAGCCCCCTCAAACTTCAGTAATACAAGTCCTATTCTGAATTAGAGCCATCACTAGCTGTCACTTTTGGTGAAAATGAGAATGACATTTTCTCTGTAAAATCATTTATAATCTTCATAAGTTCAGATTTTTCATTTAAAATCTTTTCGTACTGCTGTAGATACTGTTGATTCTCTATTCTAAGGTTTCTAATTGTCTCTTCTAATTCATTGATCTTTAACATATTTTTATATTGGACTTCCATGGATTCTTCATTGAGCTTATTATATTTTTCGATTTCAGCTTCAAGTTGTGCTGATATTCTTTCGTATTCCATATTAGAATTCTCTTGAAATTCCTTATAGTCTTCAAGTAATTGCTCATAGCTCATCTGTTTATTGGTTAGGCTATTTTCTAACTCCC
>JAAYFT010000064.1 GCA_012728125.1 Tissierellia bacterium
TATGCCATGTAAGCACTAAGGAAGCCATTGAAGAGATCAGAAGGGCCAAGGCCCAAGGTATAAATGTTACCTGTGAAGTAACTCCCCATCATATAGGCCTGTGGGATAATGACTATAAGGTGAATCCTCCCATTAGGACAGAAGAAGATGCAGCTGCTCTTATAGAGGGTATAATAGATGGAACAGTAGATGCCATAGCTACAGACCATGCACCCCATACAGAGGAAGATAAGAAAAAGGGGGCTCCAGGCTTATCTGGACTGGAAACAGCTTTTTCTGTATCTTATACCACTTTAGTAAAGGGTGGAAGAATCGATTTAATGAAGCTTTCTAGGCTGATGTCAGGAAATCCAGGCAGGATTATGGGGGTCAATAAGGGCAGAATTGAAAAGGGCTATGATGGAGATCTTGTCTTAATAGATTTAGACAAGGAACTTGTAGTAGATAGTGAAAAATTCCTATCAAAAGGCAAGAATACCCCCTTTAAGGGTATGAAGTTTTATGGTGAAGTGAAGATGACCATAAAAAATGGGGAGGTTAAGTATTTAAAAGAGGACCTATAGGAGGTGAGACTATGATAATAGATAGGCTCTATGAAGAAGTAGAAAAAAAGGGCAATGTCTGCATAGGTTTAGACACTAGCTTAGATTATATTCCTGACAAGATGAAGAAAAGATATGGGGATCTTGATGAGGTCATATTTCAGTTCAATAAAAGGATAATAGACTGCACCTATGATATAACAGCTGTTTATAAATTACAAATCGCTTTTTATGAAGCCTATGGCCTAAGAGGTTTGTTTGCTTATATGAAGACCTTAAACTATCTAAGAAAGCTTAAAGCCTTAACCATAGGGGATATTAAGAGGGGAGATATTAGTTCAACTGCTGAAATGTATGCTAAGGCCCATTTTGAAGGAGATTTTGAAGTTGATTTCATTACCCTAAATCCTTATATGGGATTTGACAGCATTACTCCATATTTCAAATATCTTGATAAGGGGAATAAGGGGATTTTCGTACTACTTAGGACATCTAACCCAGGTGCTAAGGACATTGAATACTTAAAAGTAGATGGGAAACAGGTTTATTATCATATAGGAGATAGGCTGGAGGAGTTAGGCAAAAAATATGTAGGCAGTTCAGGCTATAGCCTAGTAGGAGCTGTAGTAGGTGGTACTCATACAGATGAAGCCATAGAAATAAGAGAAAGGTATAAGGATATGTATTTTCTAATACCAGGTTATGGGGCACAAGGTGCTACAGGTAAAGACGTAAGACTTTACTTAAATGAGGGTAACGGTGGAGTTGTTAATTCTTCAAGGGGAATTATTACTGCTTATATGAAACATGATGATGGATTTAAGAGGTTTGAAGATTATACTAGGGAAGCTGTACTTAAGATGAGGGAGGATATTGGTTTTGAAGGAAACTTATAGGAAAGGAATTATCCATACAAATACTGAAATTAGTCCTAATATATATGAATTGGTGTTAGAAGGAGACTTTCATGGTAGACCAGGACAATTCTATATGTTAAGGGGATGGGAAGAGCTTGATCCCTTCCTGCCAAGACCCATTAGTATAGCAGATATAGACAGTGGCAAGATTAAGTTTCTATATGAAGTAAGGGGAAGGGGAACCCATATAATATCTAAGTTAAAAAAAGGCCATAGCTTAAGTCTCTTAGGCCCCTTAGGTAATGGATTTGATGTGAAAGTGGAAGGAAAGATTGCTTTAATAACTGGGGGTATAGGGATTGCACCTATGTTATATTTAGCAAAACAACTTTCAGGAGAGGTCCATATCTATAGTGGCTTTAGGAATAATGCTTATTTTTTAGATCAAATAAGACCCTATGTGAAAGCTGTTAATATAGCAACGGAAAATGGTTCTGTTGGCCATAAGGGTTTTGTAACAGACTTATTTGATCCTAAGGATTTTGACCTAGTCTACGCCTGTGGACCCATACCTATGCTGGAGCTAGTCATAAATATGTGTAAGGGTATAACTCCAGTATATGTTTCCATGGAAAACCACATGGCCTGTGGAATAGGAGCATGTCTTGGCTGTACCATCCAAACTATCAGGGGAATGGAAAGGGTATGCAAGGAAGGACCAGTATTTAAAGGGGAGGAGGTAGTTTTAAATGACTAAGGTAGATATTTTAGGAGTTGAGCTGAAAAATCCAATTATAGCTGCCTCTGGAACCTTTGGTTTTGGTAGAGAATTTGATGAATACTTTCCCATAGAAAAGCTAGGAGCCATATCTACAAAAGGTCTTACCCTGAATAAAAGAGAGGGGAATAAGGGTATTCGAATTTATGAAACTGCATCGGGACTTATGAATAGTATAGGCTTGCAAAACCCAGGAGTTAAGGGGTTTATAGAAGATGACCTGCCTTTTTTAGAAGACAAGGATGTGGTCATACTAGCAAATCTAGGTGGTAGCACTATAGATGAGTATTTAGAAGGCATTGAACTGTTAAACAATACATCTATTGATTTTATAGAATTGAACATCTCCTGCCCCAATGTAAAAGAGGGCGGCATGGCCTTTGGCATTAAATGTAGTACAGCAGAATTAGTAGTCAGTGAAGCAAAAAAAGTATCTAAAAAACCCTTAATCGTAAAATTATCTCCCAATGCAGAAAATATCCAGGAGATGGCCTACTCTTGTGTTGAAGCTGGGGCAGATGGGCTTTCCTTAGTTAATACCTTCAACGCCCTAGCCATAGATATTTATAAGAGAAAGCCTGTATTTGAAAACGTAACTGCTGGACTTTCTGGTCCCTGTATTAAACCCATAGCCCTTAGGATGGTCTATGAAGTTAGCAAGGTAGTAAATGTACCTATAATTGGAATAGGGGGCATCATAAGTTGGAAAGATGCCATAGAGTTTATAATGGCAGGAGCTACAGCAGTACAGGTAGGCAGCGGCAATTTTATAAAGCCAGATATTACTATGGATATAATCAATGGAATTGAAGACTATATGAGACAAGAAGGGATTAAGTCTTTAGAGGAAATAAGGGGAATCATATAAGCTTGGAGGGATAAATGTGGTCTTAGATTTATTAAAGGAATCCAATGCCTTACTTGAGGGGCATTTCCTATTGTCATCGGGTAAGCATAGCGATAAATATGTTCAGTGTGCAAAGCTGTTACAATATCCAGATAAGGCTGCAAAGGCCTTAGAGGTAGTTGTGGAAAAGGTTAAGGATTTAGATATAGATATAGTTGTAGGACCTGCCATGGGCGGAGTTATAGTAGCCTATGAACTGGGCAGACAACTAGGTAAACCTGCCATATTTACTGAAAGAGAAGATGGAGAAATGAAACTAAAAAGAGGTTTTCAAATAGAAAAAGGCCAGAGGGTTTTAATTGCTGAAGATGTAGTAACTACAGGAAAATCAGCCTATGAAGCCATTAAAGTTGTAGAAGAACATGGTGGCATAGTGGTAGGCATAGGATGTATAGCCGACAGATCCAAGGGGGATATTAAATATCCCTTGTACGCAGGGACTAAGCTAGAGATAAACACCTATGAAAATGAGGATTGTCCCCTATGCAAAGAAAACCTACCCATAGTAAAACCGGGAAGTAGAAAAATATTATGATGAAAATTTACAATAAATGAAAACCAAATAAGGAGTTTATTAAATAGAGGATTTAGTCCTCTATTTTTGTTTGTATAGGTCAGAACCAATGGTTTTACTTTTATTCTCAATTATTTTATTTAAGGCTTCCTCATTTGAATTACTTAACACTTCATTTGGTATATTTATAGAACTTCCCCTAGGAGGGTATACATCCTTGTTTTTATCAAATCCAGCTTTTTTTAGAGCTTTTTTATCCTTAAAATTCATATAAACACCTCCAGTAAATTTAGTATTTGTAAAAAAACAAATAATATAAGTCAAATTTCATATAAAAGCATAAGCTGCCTTAAAATAATTAATAATAAACTTAAAATATTTAAAGAAAAGTCTTAAATATATTAAAATATCTATTGACATATTTAAAGGTTTAGACTATGATATTTTTAAGAAACTAGGAAAATTTTACAAATATAAGAAGTTTGTTCAAGGGGGTGTAGTTTTGAAGGAGCTTTTATTGAAGAGAAAATCCAGGTTCATATTATATCTCATAGCTTGCCTACTGCCGGTAGTAGATCGTTTTTTTACTAATTTTGCCATAGCTTTGTTAATTGGTAGTGTTCAAGTTGGGAGCATGGATTATTTCATCAAGATTTGTTTAATTACGATTGGCCTTATTATACTAGGGGTCATATTATTTATCATATCTAGATTTATGAGGATTTCCTTTATGAGGGATACCCTTTTAGATGTAAGGCTTATGGCCTTTGATAAGATCATAAATTCATCCTATAAAAGCTTTAGTCAAAAATCTAAGGATACCTATATATCTAATCTTATCAACGATATTAATATAATTGAGAGGGAATTTTTTCTATCTTTAATCAATATCATTTACAATGCTGGAATATATATAGTTTCATTAATATTAATCGCTTTCTTAGATTTTAAATTTGCACTGATTGCTTTTGCTGCTTCTATAATACTCTATGTAACTAGCAAACTATTTGAAAAAAGGACCATAGCATTACAGGAAAGGGTATCTGATGAAAATGAAAAATTTGCAGTAGATATGTCTAATACCTTCAATGGACTAGAAATTCTAAAATTAAATAGGATAGAAGACCAATTTCTTTCTAAGGCATTGAAGTCTGTAACAGGTCTTGAAAGGAAAAAGTTAGACTATAACATTTATACAGATGGGCAAAGTAGGATTTTAGAATTATTAGGTTTTTCTTTTTTGATTATCTCCTTGATATACTTATCTAGTTTATTTATGAGAGGCATAACATTGACAGAGGGAACCTTCATGGTTCAATTGTCTAATAGCTGTGTGTGGAGTATAATTGCAGTCTTACCTAGGGTAAACCAATTAAAATCTTCAGTGAAGATATTTGATAAGATTACAAAATATGAGGAAGACACTTCTAATAGCCTAACAAAGGATAAAGAATTTGAGTTTGAAAAGGAAATAGAGGTAAAAAATCTTTCTTTCAGATATGGAGAGAAGGAAGTATTCAAAGACGTATCTTTCAAAATTGAAAAGGTTAAGAAGTATTTAATTAAAGGGCCCAGTGGGGCAGGCAAATCTACCCTAATCAAACTCTTGTCCATGATCTATGATGACTATACAGGTGAGATTAAAGTAGATGGAGTAGATTATAGGGAGATTAAGGAGAAGAGCTTAAATGATAATGTTTCCTTCATATATCAGGATGTTTTCCTATTTGAGGATACCATATTCAACAATATAGCCCTATATAAGCCTTATACAGAAGAAGAAGTACTAGAGGCCGCTAAGAAATCAGGCTTAGATTCCTTATTGAGTAAAAAGGAAAATGGGCTCTATGAAATGCTTTTAGAAAATGGAAAAAACCTTTCTGGTGGTGAAAGACAGAGAATATCTATTGCCAGGGCAATAATAAAGAACTCCAAGCTCTTATTTATAGATGAGGCTACCTCTAGCCTAGATGAAGAATTGGGAAGAAAAATAGAGGAGACAATACTTTCCTTAAACAGTACTGTTATAGCTATTTCCCACAGATATTATGAAGGAATAACTGAAAAATATGACTATGTTTTAGAAATTAAGAATGGCCAGGTAAATCAATATGATGGCAATGAATACTTCATGGAGGTGGCCATATGAAAAAAGCTATAAATAGAGGAATACCTTTTCTAATATTGGCATTACTGATGGTTGCCATTGCCATGGGCATAGATGGATATATATCAATAAAAATAATGAGGATTATAGACTATGCCTTAGATGGCAATATGGAACTTTTTAAGAAAGAATCTATTGAAGGATTTATACTAGTTGGGATCCTACTCCCATTAAATATACTAGTTGCCATAACAAGGGGCTTATATATCAATAGGTCTTTAGTAAAGTCTAAAATCTATTATATAGATAACTTATTCAAAAAGAATATTAACGAGTTTCAAGGGGAAAACAATGCAAAGTATTTAGCTGCTTTAACTAATGATATGAATAGTATAGAGCAAAATTATCTTGTTGGTATATATGGAGTCGGGGCAGGTATTATTAGGTTTTTAGTATCCTTTATAGTTATTGCATCAGTTAGCCCTTCAGCCCTATTTATCGGAATAGGCATATCTATAGTATCGGCCATATTTTCCATGCTGGCAGGCAAACCCTTACAAAAACATGAAAAACAAAGGTCCGACCTATTTGAAGGCTACACATCCTATATAAAAGAAGTCCTTGGAGCCTTTCAAATTATTAAGGCAAATGATTTAAATGATAAGGTTAAGGATGATTTCTATAATAAGAGTGAAAGTATTCAACATAAGGGCTATATTATAGATAAGATTTCCACCTATATATTTGCATCTCAACAATTTATTATGATGATGTCCATTTTACTAACCTTTATGGTGGCAGTTTACATGGCCATTAAGGGCTCCATTACGGCAGGAGCAGTTATATTAATAGTAAATAATATGGAGAGCATGTTTTTTCCTTTAATGAATTTAACGGAACTTTTCCCTAAGATTGTATCAGTTAAATCCTTATTTGAAAAAATGGACCATAGTTTAAAAAATCATGATGATTATGAAGAAACTTTAGAATTAGATGATTTTAAACATTCTATTGATTTCAAAAACGTATCCTTTAGCTATGATGACAATCAGGTACTACAGGATATAGATTTAAGCATAAAGAAGGGTGAAAAGTATTTAGTAGTAGGCCCCAGTGGTGGAGGTAAGTCCACTTTATTAAAACTATTGAGAAAATATTTTAACCCTACTGAAGGAGAAATATTGATTGATGGTAAAAATCTAAAGGATGTTAAAAAAGAATCCTATTTCAAAAAAATTTCCAATGTGGAGCAGCAGGTTTTTCTATTTGAAGATACCATAAGAAATAATATTACCCTGTATAAGGACTATAGGGAAGAAGAAATAAATCTTGCCATAGAAAGGGCTGGACTTACAGACTTTATAAAGGGTTTACCAAATGGGCTAGACACCATAATCTATGATAACGGTAAAAATATTTCAGGTGGAGAAAGATCAAGGATTGCCATAGCAAGGGGGCTTTTGGCAAAAACAGATATAATATTCTTAGATGAAGCCTTTGCCAGCCTAGATGCTAAGGTGGCACAGGAAATCGAAAAAACTTTACTGAACCTAGAAGGGGTTACGGTAGTCAATGTTTCCCATGTAATCTTTAAAGAGACTAAGGATAAATATAATAAGGTTTTTACTGTGAAAAATAAAGCTATAATATGAGTTGGATTATCGTCCAACTCTTTTTTTGGGTATTACTACCTAAAAGTAATGAAAATTCTAAATTATAGACTATATCCTTTGTAAAATCATAGCTGAATTAGTAAAATTATAGGTAAGGAGGGGAGACTTTGAGAAGAACTATTGACTTAGATGAAAGGATATTGAAGAAAAATAGGATACCATTATTATACAATGAACCTTCTTGGGTTAAGCTATTTGGGAAGGCTAAGGATAGAAATATCCAAAGGGCCAAGGAAGAACTTATGGCTCTTGTGGAAAAGGAAAAAGAGTTAGATGCCAAAACTAAAGATCTGCAAAGAGAAAAGTTAAAGGCCATGAAAATGATTTTAGGTATCTCCGATTCAGTAAATAATGAGAACAAAACTGAAAATATAAGATTGTTGGATGAGTATAAGAATAAGGTAGAAAAGATTAATGAAGAGTTAGATGAACTGATTTTTCAATTGGAAACCATGCCAAAGAAGATTCGGGAAGCAAATTTACAGCTGTTAAATGCAACCATAGAATATGGATACAAGGAATTAAATAATAGGGAAAAGGTACTAAGGGAGGCCATAGAAGAAATAGACATATTGAGGACAAGGCTCAAGGGCTTAATAAAGATCAAGTATGATTATGAAGAATGGATAAATGAAACCTATAGGTTTTTCCATGGTTTATTAGGGTCTGATACCATAGAAAAAATAGATGAAGAGAGACTGAGGTAACTATGAGAGGATTTAATAACTTAACTACAGGTGTTGATATTGTGAGGATAGATAGGATAAGAAAAATCCTATTAAAAGATAAGGACAGGTTTTACAATAAGATCTTTACAGAAAGGGAAATAGGATATATATCAAGTAAAGGCCATAGGGCAGAAACAGTGGCAGGCATGTTTGCTGCCAAGGAGGCCATAAGCAAGGTCCTAGGTACTGGCATAGGGACTATTGGGTGGAAGGATATTGAAATAGACCATGAAAACAATAAGCCCTATGCAAATATATCTGAAAAGGTTAAGGGTAGAATGGATGAAATAAAAATCTCTAATATAGAGATATCCATTACCCATGAAGAGGATTATGCCATAGCCAATGCCATTGGATATTATAATCCTAACAAGTCTAAGTTGAAAAATATCAAAATAGATGCTTCTATGAAAACTCTATTAGCAAAAAGAGTACCTAATAGCCACAAGGGAACCTATGGGAGGGTAGCCATAATAGGAGGTAGTAGAGGAATGACCGGGGCTCCTTACCTTGCTTCCATGGCAGCCTTAAGGGCTGGAGCAGGCCTAGTCTATACCATTGTACCTAAATCTTTAGAAACCATAATGTCCATTAAGCTTACTGAAGCCATTATCAGGCCTGTAGAAGATAAGGGAAGGGGATGTTTTACCAAGGATTCCCTAAATCCTATTTTGGAAGTCTTGGAAAATATGGATGTAGTGGCCATAGGCCCTGGTATGGGTGTTGACGAAGATAAGATTTTAATAGTTGAGGAAATAATTAAAAACTTTAAAGGCCCTATAATCATAGATGCCGATGGTATAAATTGCTTATCCTTAAAACCTGATATTTTATCAGGCCACCAAAACCCCATAATAATAACCCCCCATCCAGGAGAACTAGCTAGGCTAGCTAAGAAAAATGTTAAGGAGATTCAAGATAATAGAATTTATTATTCTAATTATATTTCTGGGAAATATAATATAATAGTAGTTCTAAAAGGGTTTAATACTATAGTTGCACATTATAAGAACAGTATTTATGTGAATGAAACAGGCAATCCAGGTATGGCTACTGCAGGAAGTGGTGATGTCCTAACGGGGATTATAGCTAGCTTCGCTGGTCAAGGGTTAAGTCTTTTTGATAGTGGAAGATTAGGGGTATACTGTCATGGCTTGGCAGGAGATCTAGGAAGTCAAGATAAGGGAGAATATGGATTAATTGCCACTGATATCATAGATAATATTCCCTATAGTATTAAAACAATTCAAGAGTAAAGGTTGGGGTTATTATTGAAAAGAATTCTATTGCTTATGTTGATTATTTCCATTTCACTAACATCTTGTTCCTGGTCAAGGGATGAAAAAATATTTTCTAAGATAGAAAAAGCCTATGATGAGTATAAGGGGTATAAGTGTAGAGCAAATATAAGGATAATTTCAGGTGAAGTAGAATCAACATATTTAATAGAAGAAACCTATAGTAGTTCTGAAGAATATAGGTTGGAAATCTTAGAACCTAAAGAAAGTAAGGGTATAATAATTTTAAATACTGATGATAAGATCTTTATAGAACACCCATCCATAGAACAATCCATATCCTTAGTGGCTGTAAAATCCTTAAACAAACAATTAGTAATAGGAGACTTTTTTGAAGATATCTACAGAGCAAGCCTAATAGGAAGCGAGGAAATAGACAATTCGGAATACCTAGTATTTGAACTAGATCTAGAAGACCAAAATAGGTATAGGGATACTGCAAAAATTTGGATTAAAAACAAGAGTTTTGTCCCTTATAAGTTGAATATCTACGATGATAGTGATAAACTTATAGTAGAAATTATCTACGAAAGTTTTAAATTTATAAAGAAGTAAAGTAACTTATAAGGGGGAAATCTAAATGTATACCTTAGATGAAACTAGGCCAGTATGGGCAGAGATCAACCTAGATAATTTAGCCCATAACATTAGAGAAGTAAGAAGGCTTACCCGCAAGGATGCTTTAGTCACTGCAGTAGTAAAGGCCAATGGATATGGCCATGGCTCTATAGAAATTGCCCAGACTTTCTTAGACAACGGTGCGGATAGGTTAGCAGTAGCTGTACTTACGGAGGCCATTGAATTAAGAAGAGCAGGCTTCAAGGTACCTATTTTAGTTTTAGGATATACACCTACCACGTTATTTGAAAAGGTAATCCAATATGATATAAGCCAAACTATTTATAACTATGATGATGCAAAAATCTTATCAGAAAAAGCAGTTAAGCTAAATAAAGAGGTTGCAGTCCATATTAAAATCGATAGTGGAATGGGAAGAATAGGTTTCTTATCTAATGATGAGGCCATTGAAGAAATATTAAGGATATCAAAACTTCCAAATCTATATCTTGAAGGTATATTCACCCATTTTGCAAAGGCAGATGAAGTTGATAAAAGTCATGCAATGACCCAATTTAAGAAATTCACTTCAGTAGTGGATAAATTAAAGGAAAGGGGATTAGATATACCTATTAAACATGCATCTAATAGTGCAGCCATAATAGATTTGCCAGACTTTAATCTAAATATGGTAAGGGCTGGAATAATGATTTATGGTCTAAAACCTTCAGATGATGTAAAATTAGATAGGGTTGACTTAAAACCAGCCATGACCTTAAAAGCTAGAATATCTCATTTAAAAACTGTACCAAGGGGAACAGGCATAAGTTACGGCCAAATCTTTGTTACTGAAAGGGAATCAAAAATTGCTACAATTCCAATAGGATATGCAGATGGCTTCACCAGATTATTGACAGAGAAAGCAGAAGTATACATCAATGGTAAGAGAGCGAAGATAGTTGGAAAAATTTGTATGGACCAATGCATGATAGATGTAACAGACATTGAAGATGTAAAGATAGGCGATGAAGTCATATTATTTGGATATGGTAAAGAAGGCTATCCCCATGTAGATGAAGTAGCTGAAAAACTGGGAACCATAAATTATGAGATCGTTTGTATGGTTGGTAGAAGGGTACCAAGAGTATATATATCAAATGAAAAAATTGTTAAAATAGTAGATTATTTACTGGAAAGATGAATATAATTATATCCATCTATTTATTGACATAATTAACATAGTAAATATATAATTATCCTAAGCAATTTTAAATAATTCATTGGCATTTGGGGGTGCATATTGTGGCTGAGACTAGAAGGGTGCTTGCTAGCTTGTCTAACAGCCTCCTTAATCAAGTTAATCTAATGGCACCTGTGGAGTGTAATAGTGCTGCAGACTGTGTTATAGAGACAATGAAGGTTATTGTAAGTGAGAGAAAAAGATTAGAAATAATAGAGAAACTAAAGGAAGGATACGAGGAAATGAGTCAAATAAATTTAGACTTTGCTGAAATGGGACTAGAGCAGGATATTGTTGATCTAGTTTGTTATGAAGCAAGTCTTAAAAGGCGTGGGATGTTATGATAGTGAAAAGAGGGGAAATTTATTATGCGGATTTAAGTCCGGTAGTTGGATCTGAACAAGGGGGAGTAAGGCCAGTAATCGTAATTCAAAACGATATTGGCAATAAGTATAGTCCGACCATAATTATTGCAGCTATTACTTCTCAGATAAATAAGGCCAAATTACCAACGCATGTAGAAATCAATGCCCCAGAATATGGACTGCCTAAGGATTCGGTAGTCCTTCTGGAGCAAATAAGGACCATAGATAAAAAGCGGCTTCGAGAAAGAATAGGAAAATTTAGTGACGAAATGATGAAAAATGTAGATGAATGTATAAAAATTAGCTTAGGATTAGTAGATCTGTAATAATACATATTCAAAAATAGGCATCGAAAGGTGTCTATTTTTATTTTAAACTGTATAATCATTTCACTATACACAACTATTTATGCATTAAATTTGATATGGGGACTAACAAAGCCATTGGATTGATTTTCCAATGGTTTTTTCTCTCAAATACTACAGGTTAAGTAGCTAATATTCTTGTAATGAACAATTTTATATTATATAATATGACACATAGTAAACTAACTAATATATGTGGTAAACCAAAAATACATTATTAACAAAAATTGAGGTGCAAAATGTTGAAAAACAAAAATATTTATACAGAAAAGTTGGAGAGACTATTAGAAAAGCCCTTTATAATAGATATCATATTTGTTTTAGGGACTATTTTCAGTATTTTTACTAAGACCATATATTTACAGTACACCATTAAGCTAAAAGAACCTCCTTTTAGCCTACTGAACTATGTTTCAGTCTATATTTTTTTGACTACTGCTATTATGGTCTTGTTTGTGGCACTCTGGGTGCCAAAGAGGTATAAAGGAGTTTTGTTAACATTTAATATTTTGATTTCTATATTACTCTTTAGTGATACCCTCTATGGTAGATACTATGGTATTCCACTAACAATTCCAATCTTATACCAGGTTGGCTTTGTAAATGACATAGCTCAAAGTATTTTTTCTTTGTTAAAAATCAAGGATATAGTATTTTTTATAGATTTTCCAATTATTGTACTCTTTATCTATTTGACAAGGAATATAAAAACTAAGAAAAATCCTAAATTAGTATTAATAAGAAGCACAGCTATTGTCCTATCATTGCTTATAGGGGTTTCAGTATTTAATAAAACTACTGAAAGGATCGATAGGTCAAGACATGTTTATCAAAGGAAAAATATAGCCGTAGACTTAGGTACCATTTATTTCCATGGTTTTGATATATATGACTTTGTTAAACAAAGGATAATTAGGAACCAACCTTTAACTGATGAAGAAATAACGACATTAAAAAACTTTTATGAATCAAAGGGTAATGAAAAGACTGACTATTATGGTATTGCCGCTGACAAGAATCTAATAGTAGTCCAAGTTGAAGCCATGCAGGAATTTGTAGTAGATTTTGCCATAGAAGGTCAAGAGGTTACACCCTTCCTAAACAAATTGAAAGAAAACAGCTTTTACTTCAACAACATATATCATCAAGTTGCAGGTGGCAATACTTCCGATGCAGAATTTATGCTAAATAATTCTATGTATCCTACAATAACAGGGGCAGTAAATTATTTGTATCCTACAAATGAATTTTTATCCCTAGGAAAGGTAATGAAAAACCTAGGTTACGTATCTTATGCCTTCCATGGCTATGAGTCATCATTCTGGAATAGGGAGGCAGTATATAGAAACTATGAATATGATAAGTATTTTAGTATGAATGACTTCGAATTAGATGAAAAAAGAGGCTGGGCTATTAGTGATGAATCATTTTTCAGACAAGCATTAGATATAAGCCTAAAGAATGAAAAGTTTTTTAGCTTTTTAATCACCCTGTCTTCCCATCACCCTTATGATGCCTTTGGAGACATAGACCTATATACAGGTGAGTTTGAGGGGACCCAAGTTGGCAACTATCTAAAATCTATGAGATACGTAGATACAGCCATAGAAAGCCTATTTAGGGAACTAGAAGAGAGGGGGCAACTAGAGGATACCCTTATAGTCATTTATGGTGACCATAGTGGATTATACCAAGACCAAAGAGGCTTAACAGAGGCCTTATTGGGCCTAGATGGTTCAAACATAGCCTGGAATAAAATTCAAAAGGTTCCAGTATGGATCTATACCGGTTCTGAACTGGAAGGAAGGACCATAGAAAAAGTAGGTGGACAAATTGATATACTACCTACCATCCTAGATTTAATGGGTATAGACCATCCTTATACAATGGGTAGGTCCTTATTATTGGATGGACCGGGATATTGTGTGAAATGGGATGGAAGTGTTATTTTTGACGATTATTATTATAATAATCAAGAAAGGGTCTTGTATAATAATAACAATGAGCCTGTAGAAGATGAAAAAGTCGTATCTGAAGCTCGTTCAAAACAGGAAGCATTAAAGGTTTCAGATATAATATTGAAGAAAAATCTTTTGAAGAATGGGAAGTTAGATGAAATTCTAAAATAAAGAAATAGATTAGGCATGGATTTCATAGTAATTGTAAAATACTTCGGGAGGATGTAGAGATGAAGAAAAATAGCATATTAGTTATATTTATTATAATTGGAATAATAGCTTCTTCAATACTGACTTTTAATAGGGTGGGAATTGAAAGTGAGAACAAATCCATTGACATAACCTTTGATTATAACGACCTTATAAAGTTTGCAGAACAAACTGAGGAAGGTTTAAGTTGGTGGTTAAGAAAATTTAAGGAATTAGGAGTAAGCTCTGTAACCGTAAACGAATTAACAATTGAATCTTTGATGGTAGATGGTAAACCTCTTGAAGTTAAAATGGTAGGAAATATTATTAAGGAGCTTGGGTGGAGGGAAAAATACCCACAGCCACTAGTAGACTATATAGAGGAAAGTGGCATGGATGAATATGATGCAATAGTGGCAACAGATTCAGAATCTCTTTTCCAGCTATTAAAAGAGAGATTGGATGAAAGGTATGATGAGAACAAGTATAAGATATTTAAAACAGATAACCTATTTATGTTCGTATTTGATGGGACGGAAGAGGATGCTCTTTACTCTAGAAGAACATTGGTAGATGATAGGAACAGATATTATACTGATGTAAGGGAGTTAACTGGCTCAAAGACAATAAGATTAGGCCTTGGATATGACACAGAAACAATAAAGCTTATAAAGGACTCTGGCCTAGAGGTAGTATTGAGACCCGGTAACAATAACCCAAATTGGGTTGGTGAAAAATATATTCAAGCATATTTTAATGAATATGAAAAATATAACATTACTCCTAAATATATGATATTTTCAAGCAATGAAGTCATAGGATATCCAGACCATACTAGTATTTTAAGAGATTATATACTGGACAATAAGATGAAAGTTGTCTTGATAGAGACCGAGGTGCAAAGAGGGATACTAAAACAGGAGGATATTGTTGGATTAACTGAATCCTTAGATTATGATGTAGTTAGGTTATTCAGTATGGTTCCATATATCCAGGAAAGATACAAGTTTTATAATTATGAAGGTGCAGAAGAAATTGAAAACACCTTATATAGGGCTGTTACGGAGAGAAATATTAGATTAATATTTTTCAGAGCCTTTAAAGAAAATAGAGACGATTATGTAACAGATTATCAGGAATATGAAAGAACCTTTAATAGCTTTAAGCAAAGAATTGCTGAACATAGTATGTACTTAGGAGATGCCAGTACCATGAGACCTAATCAGGTAAACCTGATTTATAAAATGCTCATTGGATTAGGGATTTTTGGTGGTGGAATGATCTTACTAGGGATGATCTTCAAGATAAATGAGAAATTAAATAAGTTAATGATTATACTTGGAGCTCCATTAAGTATTATAGTTCCATATATAATACCTAATACATCTGAAAAATTGTATAGCATAGCTGCAGCAATAGTTTTCCCAACTTTAAGTATGGCATATTTTTGTAAAGTTATGAAATCTAAATACTTAGAAAACAAGGATTGGAAATGGAAGGAAATATTTTTTATAGGTATCAAAACCCTACTTATAATGGTATTGATAACTTCCATAGGAGCTTTGTATGTAGCTTCCATACTTTCCGGTATTGAATACCTATTAGAAATAGACATATTTAGAGGAGTAAAGGTTGCACAATTAATACCTATTTCCTTATATGCTTTAATATTCCTAGTGTATTTCGGTTTTAGAAGGAAAAATACTACAGAGAATGGAATTAGGATTTCAGAAATAAAGGATATTCTATATCTCGACATTAAGGTGATTACCGTCATAGTAGCTGTTATTGCTTTAGTAGCAGGATATATATATATTGCTAGAACTGGCCATGAAACCAGTGTTCAACCAAGCAATTTAGAGATGATTGCAAGGAACTTCTTAGAACTAAAACTACTGGCAAGGCCTAGAACAAAGGAATTTGTATTAGCATTTCCTGCTGTTATTCTTGCAGCATATATGATTAAATACAAAAGTAATATAGCCATGTTTGTACTAGGAATCATAATTACAATAGGACAAACATCCATAGTTAATACATTCTGCCATTTAAGAACTCCCTTGTACTTATCAATAATTAGGACTTTTTATAGTGTATTATTTGGAATAATATTAGGTATAATTTATACTGGACTCTTAGTTTTTGTAATGAAAATAGCAAAGAAAATGAGGGGAGAATTACTTAATGAATAAAATAGTCATATCGGGGTATTATGGGTTCAACAATTTGGGAGATGAATCTATTCTAACTGCTATTATCGCTAATTTAAGAAGTAAGATAGATAATATAGAGATTACAGTTTTGTCAAAGGACCCAAATTTTACTGCCAAAAAGCATAAAGTTCGCTCTGTAAATAGAATGAATGTCTTTAAAGTAATAAATGAAATAAAAAAATGTGATTTATTGATTAGTGGCGGTGGTAGTTTATTACAAGATGTAACTAGTTTTCGTAGCATTATATATTACTTGGCTGTAATATTCTTTGGGATAGTATTCAATAAGAAGGTTATGATCTATAGCCAAGGCATGGGTCCCATAAATAGGCAGATAAACAGGTGGTTAACAAAAAAGGTTTTAGATAAGGTTGATTTTATTTCACTTAGGGACTACAAATCAGAAAACTTATTAAAAGAAATTGGTGTAAATAATAAAAATATTATAGTAACAGCAGACCCTGTACTTGGCTTAAAACAAGAAGATAAGGAGTTAGGAAAAGAGATATTATCTAAAGTGGGGGTTACAGATTTTAGCAAGCCAACTATTGGCTTTGCTATAAGGGGGAGAGATAAAACCCAAAACACAATTGATGTAATGAGTGAAGTGGCAAATAGATTAGTTGAAGAATTGGAAGCCAATGTTATTTTTATACCCTTTCATCTAGGAGAAGATATAGACATATCAAAGGATATTCAAGAGAAGACTAGTGAAAAGGTTGTATTTTTAAAGGAAAAGTATAATGTTAATGAAATGCTAAGCATAATAGGCAACTTGAACTTGCTAGTTGGAGTGAGATTACATTCTTTAATCTTTGGGGCAGTAATGAATACACCCCTCATAGCCATATCTTATGATCCCAAAATTAATAACTTTATGGAATTTATCGAGGAATTTGTATTCTGCCACATTAATGATTTGGAGACTGAATCATTATTCCAGGAAATAAAAGACAAACTATTCGATGAAGAGAGTTTTAAGCTAAAACTTGGTCAGAAAGTCAAAACTTTTAGGGATGCTTTAGAGAAGAATGAAGAAATAGTTAACCAATTATTAAATAAGGATTAGGAAGGCTTAAATATACTGGATTGATTTTTGGAGGGTATAAAATGAAAAAAATAGGAAAGAAAATCATATTAGGCTTAAGCATAGGAATCATTGTTTTTGGTGGAGCTGTAGCATTCACAGAACCAGGGTCGGAGTATGACCCTTTAGTTTCTAAATCCTATGTAGAGATGAAAATAGAACAGTTAAAGAATTATATAGACCAAAAGTTCAGTGGAAGTCCTTCTTCAGTAGTTGAAGGTGCTTGGGTAGTAGTTGAAGTACCTAAAGGAAAATCCTTAATATGTTATGGAGGGACAGAAATAATCCTAAGGGCAGGTAGGGCAACTGCAATATCAATAGTGAAAAATGGAATAGAAAATGGAGTAACAGATATAACTGCTGGTAGAGACTTAAAGATGGATGAAGAAATACTGGAAAACCATCTCCTTATTATTCCAAGAACTGATAGTAGAGGTGCATATGCAGTTTCCGATACCTTTTGGCTAGTAAAGGGAGAATATGAAATCAAAGAATAGTAATAAAGGTGATTAGATGAAATACATAGAAATATTTGGTGTAAAAATACATAATATGACCTTCCAGGAAGCATTAGGCGAGATTAAATCATATTTAAGGGGAGATAGTTTAAAGGTAATCTATACTCCAAATCCTGAAATAGTCATGGGAGCAAAGGAAGATGAAAAGTTAAGAAACCTATTAAATAAGGGAGATTTAATCACTGCTGATGGTATTGGCCTAATATATGCTTCTAAAATTAAGAAGAAGCCCTTAAAGGAAAGGGTAACAGGTTATGACCTGTCCCTTAAACTCTTGGATTTGGCCAATGAAGGTGGACTTGCCCTATACCTACTTGGTGGTAAAGAGGGAGTGGCTAAGCAGGCAGCAGAAAACATTAAAAAGGATTATCCAAATATTAGAATAGGGGGCTATCATCATGGGTATTTTAAAGGTAGCCACAATGGAAACTTAGGTCATGAGGTGGAAAGAAAAATAATTGAAGATATTAACTCCTCTAATCCCGATATTATTTTCGTAGGCCTTGGTTTCCCAAAACAGGAGATTTGGATAGATAGCAATAGGGATAAAATTAAAGGAAAGGTCATCATTGGCAATGGTGGAGTAATGGATATATTATCTGGCAATTTAAGCCCTACTCCAGAAATAATAAGAAAACTAGGTTTTGAATGGCTTCATAGGCTATTAAGAGAGCCTTCTAGAATAAAAAGGCAAATGGTTTTACCTAAATTTATGTTACAAGTAATATTGTCTAAGGATTCAGTAAGATGAGGAAGTGAGCATATGATTAAGGATATAAAATGGTATAAGGTATTACTCTCCTATATCTTTTTAGCTATAGGAGTACTTATTATGGCCATGAGTTTAGAATATTTCCTGGGACCTAATACCATTGCTCCAGGAGGGGTTACAGGCTTTGCAGTAGTAATCGACAAGCTCACAAGTATTCCCATCTATATAACCAACTTGGTAATTAATATACCACTCTTTATACTAGGGATGAAAACTCTAGGAAAATCTGCAGCCATAAAGACAATATATTCTACTGTATTATTGTCTCTATTTTTAAGGATCCTACCTTCTACAGTATTGACCCATGATATATTTCTTTCAGCTATTTTTGGTGGACTATTAATGGGTATAGGTTTAGGTATAGTATTTAAATTTGGAGGTACTACAGGTGGTACAGATTTGGCTGGATCCATATTAAATAATAAGTTCCCAGCCTTAAGTACAGTTACCTTTATGACCATAATCGATTTACTTGTAGTAGTCTTTGCTGGTATTGTAGATAAAAAAATAGAGACTTCCCTTTATTCAATAATAGCCATGTTTATGGTTATGAAGGTAGTGGACACGATTTTAGAAGGTATGGGTTATTTAAAAAGCTTTATAATTATTACTAATAAACCTGATGAAGTCAGTGAGAGACTTATGATAGAATTAGAAAGGGGAGTTACTTCCCTAAAGGGAAAAGGTATGTATACAAAAGAGGATAAAGAAGTTCTTCTATGTGTCGTTAATAGGGCAGAGTTTTCAAGGGTGAAAAATATTGTGAAGGAATTAGATCCTAAGGCCTTTGTTATGGTATCAGAGATCTATGAAGTGTTAGGAGAAGGTTTTAAAGAGATATAAGTGTAGGAGGGATATAATGGAATTGGAACGAATTGCTAAGGACATAAGAGTTAACATCATTAAAATGCTGGAAAAATCAAAGTCTGGCCATCCAGGTGGTTCCTTATCAGCAGTAGAAATCTTTACAGCCTTATATTTTAAGGAGATGAGAATAGACCCAGAAAATCCAAAATGGGAAGATAGGGACAGGTTTGTATTATCCAAGGGCCATGGGACCCCAGTTTTATATGCCACATTAGCAGAAAGAGGCTTTTTCCCTAAGGAAGAATTAAATAATTTTAGGAAGATAAGCTCTATGCTCCAAGGTCATCCTGATATGAAGGAGATTCCAGGTGTAGATATGACTACAGGCTCCTTAGGTCAAGGTTTAGCTGCAGCCAATGGTATGGCACTGGCAGGGAAACTAGATAATAAGGATTATAGGGTATATGCAATGATAGGTGATGGGGAAAGCCAAGAGGGTATGATTTGGGAGGCTGCCATGTTAGCGGCTCATTATAAATTAGATAACCTAACAGTATTTTTAGACCATAACGGACTTCAAATAGATGGTAAGACACAGGATATAATGAATATTGAACCTATAGATGAAAAGTTTAAAGCCTTTGGTTGGCATGTAATTAAAATCAATGGGCATTCTTTTGATGAAATTTTTAATGCTATAGAAGAAGCTAAAAACACCAAGGGTAATCCTACTATGATAATAGCTAATACTATTAAGGGTAAAGGCGTATCCTTTATGGAAGATCAGGTAGGTTGGCATGGAAAGGCTCCATCAGAAGAAGAAGCAGCTAAGGCATTAGAGGAATTGGGAGGTGGATTAAATGACTAAGATGATGGCAACTAGAGATGCCTATGGCGAGGCATTAAAAGAGCTAGGAGAAATAAATGAAAACATAGTAGTGTTAGATGCAGACCTATCAGGCTCAACCAAGACTTCAGTTTTTCAAAAAGCCTTCCCAAATAGGTTTTTCAATGTAGGTATAGCAGAACAAAACTTAATTGGTACAGCAGCAGGCTTGGCAACAGCAGGAAAGATACCCTTTGCCAGTTCCTTTGCCATGTTTGCCACAGGTAGGGCCTTTGAAATCATAAGAAATTCAGTATGTTATCCAAAACTAAATGTTAAAATTGCTGCTACTCATGCAGGCTTAACTGTAGGTGAAGATGGTGCAACCCACCAGGCCTTAGAGGATATAAGCGTTATGAGGTCTTTGCCAAACATGGTAGTACTTTGCCCTGCAGATGCTATAGAAACAAAGCAATGTATATATAAGGCTGCAGAACATGATGGACCAGTTTATATTAGGCTTGGAAGGGCTAAGGTTCCTGTTATATTTGATGAAAACTATAAGTTTGAAATAGGTAAGGGAGTTCAACTAAGAGAAGGTAATGATGTGACTATAATTGCCACAGGTGTTATGGTAGATAGGGCTATAAAGGCCAGTGAAAGGTTAAGTGAGGAAGGAATATCAGCCAGGGTAATAAACATATCTACAATTAAGCCCATAGATAAGGACATAATAATCAAGGCTGCTAAGGAAACTAAAGGAATAATAACAGTTGAGGAACATAGTATAATAGGTGGACTAGGTTCTGCAGTTGCAGAAGTAGTAGGGGAAAACCATCCAACAAGGGTCATAAGAATTGGAACCATGGATACCTTTGGAGAATCAGGAGATGGCTTTGAACTATTAGATAAATATGGCCTAAGTGTAGATAATATAGTAAATAAGGCTAAGCTATTATAGGGTGACTTTGGTCATCCTTTTTTATTGAGTAATAAAGAATAATACATATTCCTATCCATAAAAGAATATTAATGATATAAGATTAATATTTGGGGGGATAGGAGTGAAAAAATACTATATTATTGCCTTGGCAATTATTGTCATTATTGGATTAATATTTATACCAAAGTTAATTAGAAGTAAATCAGGGGAAGTAAAATTTAAAATAGTAAAGGAAGAAGATATACCAGAAAAAATAGCAGAAATATTGCCAAAATATTTAATGGAAGAAAGGGCTTTAACCTGCAAATATAGGGATGAAATTTATGTAGTAGTTACAAGGGGAGAGAAAAGCACCAAGGGATATGAAGTAGAAATAGATAAGATAGTCATGGAAAAGTATAGTAAGGATATTTTCGATATAGTAGTTTATGCCAAATTTAAAGACCCTGATATAAATGAAATAGTAGAGCAGGAGTATGATTACCCCTATGTAGTAGTTAAAACCAATCTAAAGACCATGCCTCAGGAAGTCCATTTAGATGTTGAATATGTAGATTAGCCATGATATTTATGGGAGAGCTTTGCTCTCCCTTTTCCATTTTTGACAAATATTACATAAAGGACTTTTTAAATCTATGGCGAAATAGTATAAAGGTAACAAAATGGTTACAAAATTATCAGAAAATAGGAGGGACATAATATGAAGAAAAATTGGAAGATAACTATAGGAGCTATGGCATTGACTGTGTGTATTAATACAACATCCATTGCAGCCAGTCATACAGTGAAGAAGGGAGAATCATTTTGGAAAATATCTCAAAAATATGGGATTTCACTAATAGATATCTTAAAAGCCAATAATGCTAATGAAAAAACTATAATCTATCCAGGCCAGGTGGTGAATGTTCCTGATGGCAAGACTACAAATACTGTCAGTAGGGGAAATATAGATAGGGACAGTGAAGATTCTCATACTAAAGCAGAGAATATAATACATATTATAGAGAAAGGAGATACACTTTGGCTTTTATCAGAGAAGTATTTAGTATCCATGGAAGACATCATAAGTGCCAATCTTGGTCTAAGCAAAAGTTCCATATTAAATATTGGACAAGCATTAAACATACCTAATAGTGGAATAGATGAAAGTAAACCAGTAGAAAATGATAGCAAGTATGGAGAATATATTAGCTGGTTTGGAGGGGCAGACAAACTCATTCCTAGAGGAGCCCAATTTAAAGTCATAGATTTTTATACTGGTAAATCCTTTATGGTAAAAAGAACTGTTGGTACAAACCATGCAGACTGTGAGACTTTGACTAAAGAAGATACCAATATTATGAAATCGATTTGGGGTGGATTTAGCTGGGAAAGAAGACCTGCCATAGTAGAGTATAATGGAAGAAGAATAGCTGCCAGTGTAAGTTTTATGCCCCATGCTGGTTTAGACAGTGTTCCAGGAGGAGTTACTGCTAATAATAGATCAGGTGGCTATGGTAGAGGAGTAAACTTAGACTATGTAAAGGGAAATGGTATAGATGGACATTTTGATATACATTTTGCCGGCAGTACAAGGCACAAGGATGGGAAGCAAGACCCACAACATCAGAAAATGATTAAAATTGCAGCTGGAATAAAATAAGTTTAAGTGATTATATGAATATACCACAGGAATATTTCTGTGGTATATTTTATTGACTATTATGAAAATTACCTATAAAATCTAACCAAGGAGGTGTTATTGTGGATATAATTGAAAGGTTGAAGAAGGCTGAAGAAGTAATTTGGTATAATCCCAACTATATTGAATTTAATAGGATTAATGATGAATTACCTATAAGCCTAGATGAAGTTAAGGAAGCTGAAGATAGATTGAAGAGATTTGCACCCTATATCAAAAAAGTATTTCCAGAAGTAGTAGATGGGATTATAGAATCCCCTATAAATTCCATTGATAAAATGAAGGACCGGATGGAAAAGGACTTCAATAAAGAGATATCAGGTAGACTACTTGTTAAAAGGGATGATTTACTCCCCATAGCAGGGTCTATTAAGGCTAGGGGAGGCATATATGAAGTCCTAAAACATGCAGAGACCCTAGCCATAGAAAATGGCTTGTTAAGGCCCGATGATGACTATAGGATACTAGATAATGATGATTTTAGAAACTTCTTTTCAAATTATACAGTCCAGGTAGGTAGTACAGGAAACTTAGGCTTAAGTATTGGTATTATGTCAGCCAAGGTAGGTTTTAAAGTAATTGTCCATATGTCACAGGATGCTAAAGAATGGAAGAAGAACTTGCTCCGGTCTAAGGGAGTACAAGTTGTGGAATATACTTCTGATTATTCTAAGGCTGTAGAAGAAGGAAGAAGATTATCTAATGAAGACCCTAAGTCATACTTTATCGACGATGAAAACTCAAAGGACCTATTTTTAGGCTATGCAGTTGGTGGAATGAGGATAAAAGGCCAACTTGATAAAATGGGAATAAAAGTTGACCAAGACCACCCCTTATTTGTATACTTGCCCTGCGGTGTCGGTGGAGGACCTGGTGGTGTAGCCTATGGGCTAAAACTAGTCTACGGAGATAATGTAAAGTGTTTCTTCGCAGAACCAACCCGTTCACCTGCTATGCTTTTGGGCCTAGTTACAGGCTTACACGACAAGATATCAGTAGGAGATATAGGCTTAGATAATAAGACTGATGCTGATGGTTTAGCTGTAGCCAGGCCCTCTTCCTTTGTTGGGAAAATTATGGACAAGATACTTACAGGAGCCTTTACCATTGAAGACTATAGGCTTTATGAATTTTTAAAAGGCTTGTATCAAGAGGAAAAAATATTTCTAGAACCTTCTGCCCTAGCCGGTTTTTTAGGCCCAATATTGACTTCAGAACAATACAAAGGCAAAAATATTACTCATATGTGCTGGGCAACTGGTGGAAGCTTAGTGCCAGAAGAAATAGTAAATAGCTTGTTAAAGTAATAGATGCAAAGGCTTGTCCTTTGCTTTTATCTTTTTATTGTAAACAAATATGTAAAATTAGAATATATTGAATTATAATAGGTATATAAGACATAAGGAATTAATTAAAGGGGTGATAAGGTGGTTGAGAAGTATATAATCCCAGTGGAAAAACTTAGAAATAAATGCGATCCAAAGATATTTCCCCATGATACAACTGAAAGTTGGGCAGTAAAAAGAGAACTAATTGGACAAGATAGGGCTATGGAA